>JAZSFV010000210.1:0-5760 GCA_045532395.1 Acutalibacteraceae bacterium | reverse complement strand
CACCTTTTTATTCACAAAAAAATAATAAAAATTATACACATATATATTGCTCTTTAAATTGAAAAATGGTACAATACTAATTTGAAATAAAGTAAAATGGAGATTATTATGAAAAAATTTCTTGTTTCGGTATTGATATTAATAATTTCAGTTTCATCTTTTCTGTCTTTGAACGTATCGGCAGATGAAATCAAAATGATTGACAGCGAGATTTTTGTTGTTTCCCGTGGCGGTGACACAAGAATACACCCACAGAATTCACTTGAAGCGATTGAGGCATGTCTGGACCTTGACGTTGACGCAATTTCTGCAACTGCAAGAAAAACAAAAGACGGCAAAATTGTGCTTTTTGAAAGTGAAAGCACCCTTGATATCTGCGTTGACAAATCAGGACAGAGAATCGACAAAAAAATAGCAGAAACTGATTACAACACTCTTTCTTCTTATTTTCTTCTCTCCCCTGACGGAAAATCACTTTCCAAAAAGACAAATTCAAAAATCCTGCTCATGGATGACGCTTTCAAAGCAATCAAAGGCAAAATGATTATGATTATTGACTGCGAGAAAGCAATAATTGATGATGTTTACGATACGCTTTTCTTCAGCGGAAACGTGAAAGACGTTATTATCCGTTGCACTGACATGAAAGCTGAAGAGCTGCTTACCTGGGCAAACGGTAAAACTCCCAAGCCTGAAATTATGGCTTCTTACAACGGAAATGTAATTTTTACCGCAAACCAAGTGTATAAATTTGCTTGTGATAATAAATTCTGCGGTGCAGAGTTTACCAGCAAAAACCCTTACGGCGTAATTTTTGAAGATGCTTTCACAAAGAATTTTTCAACCGTAAAAACATTAGCAAGAGTTTACAACCCTCAATTCTGCGGTGGTCGTCCTGACAGCGTAACCGGTTGGGAAGATATTATTTCACGCGGTTATACAATTATCGAAACCGGAAATGCGGCCGAATTTTCCGCTTACGTTTCGCTTGTGGAAACAAATATGGCTTCACTTAAAATTCTTTACGACAGATATTCAAACATGAATATTGTTAACTTCTCACCCGAAAGCACTGAAGAATTCAACAAACGTCTTGAAGAAGCAAGGTTGATTCTTACTTCAGAGCATGCTTCGAGTGTAACAGATATTACAAAATGCATCGAAAACCTTAAACTCGCTGCAGAAAACCTTAAAATTTCAGAGGGTGATACAAGTTTAATCAAGGTTACACCCATGAAAATTTTCTGGATAATTTTTGCAATAGCTTTATTCAGTGCCGCACAGTTTTACATTTTCAGAAAGACTAAAAAATCTTGATATCCGGAGGGATTTTTATGGCAACAGAAAGAATACCAAAACTTAAAAGAGCATCTTACCCTGAAGAAGTAGGCGTATCATCTGCGGCGATAAAAAAAATCATTGATGAATTTCAGAAACGCAATGTTGAAGTGCACAGTCTTATGATTTTAAGACATGGCAAAGTTGCTTACGAATCATGGGCATATCCTTTCACTCCTGAAATGCCTCATGTTATGTATTCAGTAAGCAAAAGCTTCACTTCAATTGCAATCGGCTTTGCTATTGAAGAAGGTCTTATTTCACTCGACTCACCCGTTGTTGAATTTTTCCCTGAATTTGACGACAAGAGCGATGAGAATTTACAGAAAATGACTGTTTATCACCTGCTTACAATGACTGCAGGCAAAATAGTAAGCCCTATGGTTGATAAAACAAGAAATCAATGGATAAAGGATTTCTTTAATTCTCCCTGGGGATTTGTACCCGGCGAAGGTTGGGAATATGTAAGCGAAAACCAGTTTATGCTTTCTGCAATAATTAAAAAAGTTACCGGTCTGAGCATGAGAGAATACCTTGCTCCCCGCCTTTTCAAACCTCTCGGAATAAGAGAAAATCCCTATTGGGAAGCTGACGGAAACGGTGTTGAAGCAGGCGGCTGGGGACTTTATATCACAACTGAAGAACTTGCAAACTTCATGCAATGCTGTTTAAACGGCGGTAAATTCAGAAGCAAACGTGTTATTCCTGAAAAATGGGTAAAATATGCAACTTCATCTTTAGTTATGAATACAGGTGCATTCGGAAGCACAGACCCCGACGTAGTATCAGGCTACGGTGCTTGTTTCTGGCAAAACGGTGAAAACAGAGGCTACCGTGCTGACGGTATGTTCTCCCAGTTCGGGCTTGTGTTTGAAGAATACGATGCCTGCATAATTCTTACTGCATGCGAAATTGAAGAGCAGATTACGCGCGACTGCATCTGGGAACATTTTGACGGCTTGTTTATTAAAGATGCTTCAAAACAAGGGGTAAAGAAACTCCCTGCTTTGCCCAAACTTTCAGACCTTCCCAGAACTAAAATCCACAGTAAATATGAAGAACTTCTCGAAGGCAAAAAGCTTGTGCTCAAACCTAACGTTGCGCTTGAAGTTATAAAATTCCCCTTGAGTGTTCTTCCTTTATATACAACATTCATGTCAACTGACAAGGCAGGTTATTACAATAATTTCCAACTTTCATTTGATGGAAACAAATGCACAATGAGCTGGGATGAAAAAGATGAACATAACACCATTGAATGTGGCATGGACGGCACAGTGCGTTACTCCCCCATTCATCTTGGCGGTGTTGATTTTACTGCAAGTGCATCAGCTTGCTGGATAAACGAAACAAATCTTTTCATATGGATAAGACCGCTCGGTGCTATCGGTCAGAGAAGACTTCGCTTTGAATTTAACGAAGACGGAAGTGCTAACCTTTACTCTTCAACTTCTCCTGACCTTAACAAAGTTGCAGTCAACTTATCTTCAACAGTTACAAAAGATCTTAAATTTTCAGTTACAAAAGATATTGTTTCAAACTCATTCACTTCAATTGCTCCCGGTTTCCTTGAGCCGAAGCATAAGTTGAAAATAATGGATATATAAATATGCGTTTTTATGCATTTTTTCTTGACAAAACAGTGAAAAAGATGTATATTATACGTAATTAATTGCATAAATATACTGATTTATGCATAGATTTATGAATTTTTATACAAAGTATACAAAAAGGGTGAAAAAATTGGCAAAAGTTTTTATAGACGGTAAAGCAGGTACAACAGGGCTCAGAATTTATGAGAGACTTGAAAACCGTGATGATATTGAACTCATTACATTAAGCGATGAGGACAGAAAGGATTATGACAAGAGAAAAGAAGCAATCAACTCTGCTGACATTGTTTTTCTTTGTCTTCCCGACCCTGCCGCAATTGAAGCTGTGGGTATGATTGAAAACGAAAATGTTAAAATTATCGATACATCAACTGCACACAGAACAAACGAGGGCTGGACTTACGGTTTTCCTGAACTTGATGAAGAAAAACTTGAGAGTCTCAAAAAGTCAAAACGAGTTGCAGTGCCAGGTTGTCACGCAGGCGGATTTATCGCTCTCGTGTACCCACTTATCAAAAACGGAATCATTTCTCCTGACACAAAAATTGCCTGCCACAGTTTAACAGGCTACAGCGGCGGCGGTAAGAAAATGATTGCCGAATATGAGGACGAAAACCGTTCACCTCTTTTTGATGCACCGAGACAGTACGGTCTTACACAACAACATAAACACTTAAAAGAAATGAAAGCAATTACAGGACTTCAGGTTACTCCAATCTTCAGCCCTATTGTTTCCGATTTCTATAGTGGAATGGAAATGACAGTTCCCCTTTTTGCAAGTGATTTATGCGAGGGCAAAACTGTCCAGGATATTAAAAAAGTATATTCTTCACTCTACAACAGTGAAATAGTAAAATATAAAGAAGCCATGGACGAAGACGGTCTGATGAGCGCAAACGCACTTTCATTCAAAGACAGAATGGAAATTACAGTTTGCGGCAACGAAGAAAGAATTCTTCTTATTGCCCGTTATGATAACCTGGGCAAAGGTGCTTCAGGTGCGGCTCTTGAATGCATGAACATCATGCTCGGCAAAGAGCCTACACTCGGTCTTGACGTATAATTGAAAGGATAGGAATTTAAAAATGCAGAACATTACAGGCGGTGTTTGTGCCGCAAAAGGATTTAAGGCAAGCGGTATTCACTGCGGTATCAGAAAAAACAAAACCAAACGTGACCTTGCGCTTGTTTTCAGTGAAGTGAAAGCATCTGCTGCGGCAGTTTACACAACAAACCTTGTTAAAGGTGCTCCCATTACAGTTACAAAAAATAATATTGCTGACGGTTACGGTCAGGCTATGATTTGCAACAGCGGTAACGCAAACACATGCAACGCAAACGGCATTGAAATTGCAGAAGAAATGTGTTCACTTTTAGGTGAAGAACTTAAAATCGATGCAAAAGATGTCATTGTTGCTTCAACAGGCGTTATCGGTCAGACACTTGATATTACACCTATCAAAGACGGTATCCCCTCTCTTTGCGAAGAATTGGCTTTTGACGGAAACAATGCTGCAGAAGCAATTATGACAACAGACACAGTGCCGAAGCAGGCAGCAGTTGAATTTACTCTCGGCGGTAAAATTTGCCGTCTTGGTGGTATGGCAAAGGGCTCAGGCATGATTCACCCCAATATGGCAACAATGCTTGTTTTCATCACAACTGACGCTGCAATAAGCCCTGAAATGCTTCAGGCTGCACTCAGCGAAGAAGTTAAAGATTCATTCAACATGGTAAGCGTTGACGGTGACACTTCAACGAACGATATGGTTTCAGTCCTTGCAAACGGCATGGCAGGAAACGAAACAGTAACTGAAGAAAACGAAGATTTCCTTACTTTCAGAAAAGCTCTCGCTACAGTTATGGTTTCTCTTTCACGTATGATTGCTGGTGACGGCGAAGGTGCTACAAAGCTTCTTGAATGTGTTGTAACAGAAGCACCTACAAAAGAAATTGCAAAGGTTGTTGCAAAATCTGTTATCTGCTCATCGCTTCTCAAGGCTGCTATGTTTGGCGCAGATGCTAACTGGGGACGTGTGCTTTGTGCTATCGGCTATTCGGGAGCAGATGTTGACGTAAATAAAATCGACGTTTCTTTCCGTTCAGTCAAAGGTCAGGTTGATGTTTGTAAAATGGGCACAGGTATTGACTTCTCTGAAGAAATTGCAAAAGAAGTTTTACTCCAGAAAGAAATCGAAATTCTCGTATCATTGAATGACGGTGACGCTTCTGCTACTGCATGGGGCTGTGACCTTACTTATGATTACGTTAAAATAAACGGCGACTACAGAACTTAAGAGGTAATTGAAAATGAGTGAAATTGAAAAAATCTCAAATGCGCAGAGAGCTGATATACTTATTCAGGCTCTCCCCTATATTCAGAAATACTATAACAAAATCATCGTAATCAAATATGGCGGAAACGCTATGATTAACGAAGAGCTGAAAGCCGCAGTTATGGGCGACATGGTGCTTCTTTCACTTATCGGCATTAAAGTTGTTCTTGTTCACGGTGGCGGACCTGAAATCACAGAAATGCTCGAAAAAGTCGGCAAAGAATCAAAGTTCTATAACGGACTTCGTGTTACTGATGAAGAAACTGCAAAAATCGTGCAGATGGTGCTTGCAGGTAAAATCAACAAAAACCTTGTAAATCTTCTTCAGAATATCGGTGGCAAGGCTATCGGTCTTTCAGGTATGGACGGAAACCTTATTGAAGCAAAACCTGTTGACCTTGAAAATTTAGGTTATGTAGGCGAAATTACAAATATCAACACACAGCCCATACTTGACGTGCTTGAAAAAGGTT
>JAZSFV010000264.1:0-4290 GCA_045532395.1 Acutalibacteraceae bacterium | reverse complement strand
AATGTTGTGTCTCCGCCCGAAACTACAATTCCTGTAAGGCACGACATCTGATATGCAGTGCCGATAACTGTGAAGCAAAGAATAAGCAAAAATCTTGTTGCAAGTTTTTCTGCTTCCGGAGATACATCGTAAAAAGATAATATAACTCCTTTTATTGAGAAAAGGAAAAGTCCTGTTGCAAGTCCTATAAGCACGTAGATTATCTGCAGTGTTTTAATATAGGGTTTGCAGCTTTCTTTTTTGTTATCTTTGTTTTCGCCGAGCATTTTGCTGACAACAACGCTTGATGCGTTTGCACAGCCGTAAACCACAACCGACATAATCTGGAAAACTGTTGAAGCAATACTGTTGGCAGTGATAACAGTTTGTCCTAAATGTCCGAGAATTGCAGTCTGTAAAGCCATTGCAAAGCCCCACATTGTGTTTGACATAAGCACGGGAGTGCCTTTTCTTAAATAGGATTTGAAAAGGTCTTTATCCATTTTGCCGTAGTCAGATAATTTAAGGTTGATTTTCTTGTCTTTTAATTTTATATAAAGTGAAACGATTATTAATTCAATAAGTCTTGCAATAGCCGTTGCAATTGCCGCACCTTTCGCGCCAAGTACGGGGAATCCGAAATTACCGAAAATCAAAACATAGTTCAGACATACGTTTATAATAAGTGTGGAGAGTGAAACGTAAAACCCTATTCGTACAGTCTCAACGCTTCTCAGTGTTGAAATCAAGGTGTTTGTAACTGCAAAAACGGGGTATGTAAAGCAGATTATTTTAAGGTATTTAACACCTTCTGCAACAACCTGAGTTTCGTTTGAAAAAAGTGACAAAACTTCTGCGGGAAAAAGAAAGACGGGAATAAAAATTACAAGAGATAATACTATCGCCGTTTTCATGGCGATGTTTGCAACTTTTTTAACGGTGTCAATATCGCGGCTTCCCCATGCACGGGAAGAAAAAATCAAAGTTCCTGCACCGACACCTATAACAATCATCTGCAGTAAAAACTGAATCTGATTTACAAGTGCCACACCTGCCAGTGCTTCTTCAGAAAATCTGCCCAGCATAATACTGTCTGCAAGGTTTACACCGAATACGATTACATTCTGCAGTGCGATGGTTACAGTCATCGTGAAAAGTGAACGATAAAAATTTTTATCTTTTACGAACATAAGAGTCGCCTCCATAGGGAAATTGTAACATAAAAAATGTCAATATGCAACAAAAAAAGTCGGTTGAAAACAACCGACTTTTTAGGATTATTTCCAGATAAACCAGATGAGAATATAGCCTGTAATAACCGCAGCAAGAGTAAAGGGTACGCCGTATTTCATGAATGTTGTAGCCTTAACTTCGTAGCCTTCTTTTCTGAGAATGCCGATACCTGCGATGTTTGCACTTGCACCAATGGGAGTAAGGTTTCCGCCCAGTGTAGCACCGCAAAGAAGACCATAGTAAAGAAGCATGGGGTTCATTCCTGCGCTTGTGGCAATAACAGGAACAATTGAAAGCATTGTTGCAGTGTATGGCATGTTGTCAATGAATGCAGAAAGTATAACGCTCATCCAAACGATAATTGTATAAACTACAAAGGGGTTTCCTGAGCCAAGCTTTGCAATTGCATCGCCGATAACATCGATAACACCTGCACTCTTGATACCGCCGATTACAACGAAAAGACCTGTAAGAAGTGCGATTGTGTAATAGTCAATTTCTTTGAAAGATGCTTTAACAACATCTTTGTTTTTCTTGATAAACAATTCTCTGATAACGCCTACAAGGAAGAATGCGATACAGATAATACCGTTTGTAATGTCAGGTTTGTAGAACTGACCGGGAGCGGCTGTATCTTTGTAAGGGATAAATGAAACCGCGATAAGAGCAACAACTGTTCCTACAAGAAGGAATGTGGGGAATTTGTCTTCAACCTTTGTGCGGTTTTTGAATTCAATTTTTTCTTTTTCTTTTCTGAACATGAAATAGATGATAAATGCACTCATAACTGCACCTGCCTGAACAACCCAGAACATGCCGGGTTTTCCGTCCTGAACAAAGAAGTCAGAGAAGTCAAGCCCTGCAGCTTTTGCAAGAAGGATTGATGTTGTATCGCCAACGAGTGTAGCCGCACCCTGAAGGTTTGAAGAAACTGCGATACAGATAATTGAGGAGACAGGAGAAATATTCATTTTCTTACAGAAAGCAAGAGCAACGGGAGCAATCATAAGAACTGTAGCCACGTTGTCAACAAAAGCAGAAACAATACCTGCGAAAAGTGAAAGTGCAACCACAATCCACTTCATGTTGGGCATTTTTGAAATAAGCATGTCAGACATAAGCTGGGGCATTTTTGATTCGATAAACAGATAAACGGTACCCATTGTACCGGCAATCATCATAATAACGTTCCAGTCAATTTCCTTCAGAGCTGTTGTAAAGCCGTAAGAGAATGAACCGTTTGAGAGAGCGAAGAAATTTTCGCCGAAAATTGCGGGGTTAATTGTTGCAATAGTGCCAAGTGCAACAAAAATCAACGCAGAGCCTACGGCAACATAAGGACGTATTTTCTGGAAAGCCATCATAAGTATGTAAGTTACGGCAAAGATGGCAAGTGCCGTGATGGTAATAGGACTCATTATACCACTTCCTTATAAATTTTTTTGCAGTAGATTTTGGGTATAAAAAAAGAACTCATAAAGAGTTCTGTCTGAAAATCCGCATAGACTTTTACACTAAAGCGAAAACAATTCATAAATAAAACACTGTTGCGTTTTATGACAGACTCCACCATTTATAAACTGCAAAATAGATTATACTTTATAAACGGCAAAAAGTCAACAAAACTGAAAGTATTTTTTCAAAATTATATTGATAAAACAGTAGAAAATTTATATATAAATGTGGTATAATAAAATTTAGATTGAAATAAAGCGAGGTTATCTCAATGATTGAAAATGTTAAGACTGTAGAAATAGCAAACGGCGTCAGAGCTTGTTTTGTGAAAGCAGACCATTTCAAAACAAATATAATGAGCGTTCATATTATTCTTCCTCTTGAGAGCGACATGGAGGCGAATTCACTTTTATGTTATATGATAAGAAGACGTTCAAACCGTTATCCCTCAATGACGCTTCTCAACAAACGTCTTGCAGAGCTTTATGGTGCATCGCTTGCCTGCGGAATTTCAAGAAACGGTGACAGCCAGGATATCTGCTTCCGTATTGTTTCGGTAAGCGACAGATTTGCATTGGGCGACGAAACAATTTCAAAAGATTGCACTGAACTTCTTCTTGATGTTCTTTTTGACCCGAAACTTGAAAACGGCAATTTCTGCGAAGAAGATATTGAACTTGAAAAAAGACTTCTCATTGAAAAAATCGACAGTGAATTCAGCGAAAAACGAGTTTATGCAAAAGACAGACTTGTTGCAGAAATGTTCAAGGGCAAAAAATACGGCCTCGGCAGATTCGGAAGCCGTGACGAAATTAAAAACGTTACAAATGAACGTCTTTTGAAAGCGTGGAAAGCTTACCTTGAAAACGCAGTAATTCAGTTTACTTTCGTAGGCGCAATTGATGATGAAGTTGTAAACCTGCTTAAAGAAAAATTTTCACCTATCGACAGAACGAAAGTTGTAAAAATTGAAACTGAATTTGAACCTGTCGCAAAAGAATCTAAAAAGGTTGACGAAAAGCTGGCAGTAAAACAGGGCAAACTTGTTATGGGCTTCAGAGCGGGCACGGAAAGCGCAGAAGATAATTTCTTCACAACACGCGTCATGATAGATATGTTCGGTGGCGGACCTTACTCGAAGCTCTTCACAAACGTGAGAGAAAAAATGAGCCTTTGCTATTATTGCTCGGCAAGATTTATGCGTGATAAAGGCATCGTCCTTGTTCAGAGCGGAATTGAAGACGAAAACGAACAGAAAGCAACTGATGCAATTTTAGCAGAGCTTGAAAATATGAAAAACGGCAATTTCACAGATGAAGAAATTGAAAATTCCAAAAAAGGTCTCACAGATGCTTATCTTTCAGTAGGTGATACTCCGGAAAGTATAGATGCATGGGTGGGAGCCAGAACACTTGAAGAAAAAATTGATTTGCCTCAGGATTTTGCTGAGGGTATCAAATCAGTTACAAGAGAAGATATTTGTGATGCTGCGAAGAAAGTTACTCTTGATACAATTTATATGCTCTCAGGCGACGGCAGCTCAGAGGAGGAATAAGTCTTGGATATCAAAGAAATAAGAAACGACCTTCTTGGTGAAAAATATTATAAAATCAAACACACATC
>JAZSFV010000110.1:0-5744 GCA_045532395.1 Acutalibacteraceae bacterium | reverse complement strand
CGTGCTTATGAACTTGCGTTTGCAATGGATTGTCGTTGTTATACAGGCGGTGACGGAAGAACACGAATGAAAAAGATGAAATTTTCACTTTGTGATTTGTGGATTTTTTTAGCGTTTGTATGTGTTCTGGTAGGGATAATTTTTCTGAATATCAAATTTGTTCCGGTAATATAATCGAGGTTAAATGATGAGAAATATTTTACTTGAAATCAGTTATAACGGAAAAAACTACCATGGTTGGCAGGTTCAGATGAATGCTGTAACAGTCCAGGAAAAACTGCAGGATGCAATAGAAAGTGTCTTCGGAACAAGAGAAGATGTGAAGGGATGCAGCAGAACTGATGCAGGAGTTCACGCAAATACGTTTTGTTGTAATTTTAAAACAGATAAAAATATTAAAACTGAAAAAATTCCTGATGCATTGAATGCCAATCTGCCTAATGATATTTCCGTGAAATCTTGCCAAGAAATGCCTGTTGAATTTCATGCGAGATATGACTGCAAGGGTAAAGAATATGTTTACAGAATCTGGAACGGAAAATCAAGAAATCCTTTTCTTGATAAATTATGTTATTTTTATAAATACAATATTGATGTTGACCTTATTAACGAAGAAGCTAAAAGTTTTATAGGAAAGTATGACTTTTCAGCATTCTGTGCTTCGGGAAGCTCTGTTGAAGATAAAGTTCGTGAAATCTATAGCTTTGATGTTGTGCGACAAGGAGAAGAAGTTTTGTTTATAGTGAAAGGAAACGGCTTCTTATATAACATGGTGCGTATAATGGTCGGAACACTTCTTGATATTTCCTGTGGCAAAATCAAGGCAGGAACAATCGGCGAAATAATTCAATCACAGGACAGAAACAATGCAGGCTTTACAGCTCCTGCGGAAGGTCTCTATCTGAATTCAGTTTATTATTAATGAAAGGAGAAAGTATGGTGAAAAAACCGGTAATTACAAAAAAGAAACTAAACTTTACAGCAAGGATAATTATAGTTGTTGTTACTGTGCTTTCAATTGTTTTTATTGCTACGAGTATCTTTTCTAATATTACTTTGTCAAATATGACAGATACTGTCAAAGCATTTTTCTTAAGTTTGAAACGAGGTCCGGGATATCCGTACGAGTTATCAATGGGTTCACCCGAAAAAACAGACGTTATAGGCTCTTATCTGGCTGTTGTTGATGATTCTAATGTTGTTTTGTTAAGTAAAACTGCAAAAGAAATTTTAAGACATGATACTACATATACAAACCCTGATATGAAAGTTTCAAACGGAAGGGCATTGGTATATAACAGAGGAACATCGGCATTTCTTGTGTTCGGACAGTCTGATCTGCTTTATGACAATACACAAACCTCAGGCTTGTTGGATGGCGGTATAATTACTGCTTCTATCGGCAAAAAAGGCAATTTTGCTTTTGCCACCTGGAGTGATGAAGGTACATCTAAATTTACTGTTCTCAATAAAAAATTAGGTGTAGATTTTTATTACGTGTTCGGTAAAGACAGAATATTATATACTGCACTTTCTGATAACGGAAAGTATGGTGTGTGTGCCGCTTTTGGTGTTGAAAATGCAACTTATTACTCAAAAGTTTACATTTTTGATTTCAAAAAGGCTGAACCTGTTCATGTGCTGAAGTATGACGGTGAAACAGTGGTGCAGATTGATTTTATAAATAATAAGAGTATCAGTGTTGTTACTGACCTGAAGCGCAGGGTTATTTCGATTGATAAAGGGTCAGAATCAAATGTAGTTGATTATTCTACTCATTCGTTGAATTCTATGGATTTTGATGCAAACTCAAAGAGGTCAGTGGTTTGTTATTCGAAATATGGCAGCACTTCAAATGTTATACACGGTTTTGACAAAAGAGGTAAACAGAGCTTTTGTATAGATAATGTAGAAAATGTCAAAGACATAGAATGTAACTCTAAATATGTAGCCGTGCTTACAGGTGAAACCATTTTATGTTACGATTATAAAGGCAGATTAAAAAGCACAATAACTCTTACATTTAATGTTGACTCAATTGAAATGATTTCAAAAGATTTATATCTTTTTTCAGGGTCAAATGTGTATAAAGTGAAAGCAAAAGGTGATACAGTTCTGTCAGTAGAATAAATGTGAATAGAACTTAAACTTTTTTATAATTATGTTAATTTAGTTTGATTTTCTTGATAATTGACTTTTCTTGTGATATTATCTTGAAATAGATATATAAACATATTTACATGATAAAGGGGAACCTAAATGAAGAAAATGATGTGTAGCAGATGTCATGAAAGACCTGCGGTTATATTTATAACAAAAATTGAAGGCGACAAATCAACGCCTGAAGGACTTTGCATGAAATGTGCTTCTGAACTTAATATCGGTCCCATCAAACAGATGATGCAGAGCATGGGTATTACTGATGAAGACCTTGATGCTGCAAATGAACAGCTCGAAAGCATGATGGAAATGATGGGCGAGGGCGAAGATGACGACGATGATGAAAAAGACTTTGAACCGGGCGGAGCACAGTCAATGCCTGCAGAGTTTTTGAAAAACTTTCTCGGCGGTGCATTCAGTCCGAAAAACAATTATAGCGAAAACAATCCGCTTCCTGATTCTAAAAAAGAGTTTGAAAATAAAAACGATAAAAAGAAAAAGGAAAAAGAAGATAAAAAGAAGAATAAGAAACGTAAATTCCTTAATCTTTATTGTACAGACCTTGTTGCAAAAGCAAGAGAAGGTAAGATTGACAGAATTATCGGCAGAGAAAACGAAATTTATCGTGTAACGCAGATTCTTTGCAGAAGAACAAAGAATAATCCGTGTCTTATAGGTGAACCCGGTGTCGGTAAGACTGCAATTGCTGAAGGTCTTGCTTTGCGTATAGCAAATGGTGATGTTCCTGCAAAACTTGCTGATAAAGAAATCCATCTTCTTGACCTTACTGCTCTTGTTGCGGGCACCCAGTTCAGAGGTCAGTTTGAAAGCAGAATCAAAGGCCTTGTTGATGAAGTGAAAGCAGAGGGCAACATTATTCTCTTTATCGATGAGGTTCACAATCTTGTGGGCACAGGCGATGCAGAGGGTTCAATGAATGCTGCAAATATTCTTAAGCCTGCTTTGTCACGTGGTGAAATCCAGATAGTTGGTGCTACAACATTCGATGAATACAGAAAATTCATCGAAAAAGATGCTGCTCTTGAAAGACGTCTGCAGCCTGTAAAAGTTGTTGAACCGTCAATTGATGATACGTATAAAATGCTTATTGGCATCAAAAACTATTATGAAGATTTCCACAGAGTAAGAATCAGCGATAATCTTGTATATAATGCAGTTGTTTTATCAGAAAGATATATAAATGACCGTTTCTTGCCTGACAAAGCAATCGACTTGCTTGACGAAGCTTGTACAAGAGCAAATTTAAGAAACAAGAATATCAGCGACCTTGAGATTATCGAAAAGAAAATCAAAGCTCTTGTTGAAACTCAGAAAGAACTTGAAGAAGACACAGAAAATATTGATTATGAGCAGATAGCAAAAATCAAAGCTGAGATTATTGTCTGTGAAGAAAAACAGAAAGAATTGGCTGTTTTAGCGGAAGATAATGCGGTTACACAAGATGATATTGCTCATGTAATTGAACTCTGGACAGGCATTCCCTCAAGCAAAGTTATCGAGAGTGATTTGAGAAAACTTGCTGATATGGAAAAACATCTCAGAGAGAAGATAATCGGTCAGGACGAGGCTATTGACCTGGTTTGCGCTGCCGTAAGAAGAGGCAGAGTTCAGTTGAGCCCCAGAAGAAGACCATCTTCGTTTATCTTTGTCGGACCTACAGGTGTCGGCAAAACAGAGCTTGTAAAACAGCTTGCAAATGAACTTTTCGATTCTCCCGAAACTCTTATTCGTCTTGATATGTCTGAATTTATGGAGAAACACAGTGTTTCAAGAATTATCGGTTCACCTCCGGGATATGTAGGCTATGATGAAGCAGGCCAGCTTACAGAGAAAGTAAGAAGAAAACCTTATTCAGTTATCCTTCTTGATGAAATTGAAAAAGCACATCCTGATGTTATGAACATTCTTCTTCAGATTCTTGATGAAGGTAAAATTACAGATTCTCACGGCAGAAATGTAAGTTTTGAAAATACGGTAATTATTATGACATCGAATGCAGGCAGTGAGCGCAAAGAGGGTGCTCTCGGTTTTGCAAAAACTCAGAATGAAGTAAATAAAGATAAAGCAATGAAAGCGCTTTCTGAATTTTTACGTCCTGAGTTTATCGGCAGAGTTGACGAAATCGCAGTGTTTAACGATCTGACAAAAGCAGATTTTGAAAAAATCTCTGTTCTGATGCTTTCAGAACTTATTGAATCTATGCAGGATAAAGGTATTAAGTTTGAATGGACTGATGAAGTACCGAAGAAACTTGCAGATCTGGTAGGCGACAAAAACGGCAGGGGAGCAAGAGACCTTCGAAATGTTATCCGCCGTAATGTTGAAGATAAAATTGCAAATATCATGGTTGAAAGATGCGATACACCTCTTACATCTGTGTCACTTTCTGTTGAAGAAGATGCAATAAAGGTAGACGCTGTATAAGTTTTATATTGCTTCGTCGGACAATTTTAGAGTTATAAAGTTGTCCGACGAAGAATAATAAATGAATTAGAAAAAATTTCAAAAAACCCTTGACATTTAAATTGCGTTGTGTTAAAATAATCAGCGTTGTGAAAACTAAATATGCGGGTGTAGTTCAATGGTAGAATCCCAGCCTTCCAAGCTGGTCGTGTGGGTTCGATTCCCATCACCCGCTCCAGCGCTTCTAGCTCAGCTGGATAGAGCAACTGCCTTCTAAGCAGTAGGTCAGGAGTTCGAGTCTCTTGAAGCGCGCCACGAAAGTCCGTACGCAATAGTGTACGGATTTTTCTTTTTAAATTAATTTACTTAGAACGTGATTTGTGGTATAATCATGAAAAACTCATAATTGGAGTTGTGATTATGGATATTAAAAATTTATTTAATGAAAGCGAAAAGCCTCTTGAAACAATACCGGCAAATGGTGGTTTCTGCGGAATATTGAGAAAAATTGCTTGTGTTGGTGACAGTATGTCATCAGGTGAATTTGAAGCGATTAATGATGACGGTGTCAAAACCTACCACGATATGTTTGAATATTCCTGGGGACAGTTTTTGGCAAGAACGGCGGGGACTACAGTTTATAATTTTTCACGCGGAGGAATGACTGCAAGAGAGTATTGTGAAAGTTTTGCAGATGAAAATGACTTCTGGAATAAAGATAAGAAATGCATAGCTTACATTATAGCTTTAGGTGTTAATGATTTGATGAATATGAATATGCCGCTCGGGACAATGGCGGATATTGATTTTGATAATTATCATAATAACAAACCTACATTTACGGGATATTACGCAAAGATTATTCAGCGATATAAAGAAATTCAACCTGATGCAAAATTCTTTCTTATGACTGTTCCGAATGACAGCATCTGGGGTGAAAAAAGATTCGCCCATGCCGAACGTCTTTATGAATTGGCAGAATTCTTTGAAAATTGTTATGTCCTTGATATCGGCAAATATGGCCCTGTATTTGACGAAGATTTTAAAAAGAAATTTTTTTTGGGCGGTCACATGAGTCCCTGCGGATATAATCTGATAGGGCAGCTTGTAATGTCGTATATTGATTATATTATCCGTCATAATATGGATGATTTCAAACA
>JAZSFV010000095.1:0-5206 GCA_045532395.1 Acutalibacteraceae bacterium | reverse complement strand
ATTTATCTGCAATCATGGCGATAAACTCTGAATTTGTAGGCTTACCTCTTGAATTCTGAATAGTATATCCGAAATACGACGACAAAACATCAACATCCCCTCTGTCCCATGCAACTTCAATTGCGTGACGGATTGCTCTTTCAACTCTTGACGCAGTTGTTTTGAATTCTTTCGCCACTGTGGGATAAAGAAGTTTTGTAACCGAATTCATCATTTCGTCATCGTCTATGACAAGCATAATTGATTTCCTTAAATACTGATACCCTTTTATATGAGCAGGCACACCTATGCGATGCATAATTTCAGAAATTGTAACCTCAAGACAGTCCGTCTGCTTTTCTCTGACAGACGAAACAACAGTTGATGCGCAATTTACAATTTGTTTTATTCTCTGAGCGAGCATAACATTATCAAAAGGCTTAATCATGTAATAATCTGCGCCTGCCTGCAAAGCTTCGTTTTCAATTCTCTGGTTGTCTACTCCTGAAATCATAAAAATCACAGGTCTGTTTACCATATGTCTGTTTTGTAATTCTCTCAGCACACCAAGCCCGTCCATGCGTGGCATAAACGTTTCCATAACCAACACATCAACTGATGTTTTTTCCAACCATTTCAGGACCTCGTTTCCGTCTTTGGGAACCATGATTACTTCTATCCCGTTTTCTTTCAATACAGATGCACATTTTTCACCGTTCTGTGTTCCCTCTTCCGCCAACATTACTTTAATCGCATTATCCATTGTTTACCTCCTGATACAATATAATTACTCAACTGACAACAAATTACCAATAATTGTCATTTCTCCAGTATATTACCATATATTGGTATTTTAATCAATAGATATACAACATCTTTTTATAAATTGCAGAAATTTACATCGCATAAAAACAATTTTTCCTACTATTTTCGACTTAATAATTAAAAAAAACGACCTTTTGCGAGCTGATTTTTCCTTCAAAGAAACATGTTCGTTAACAATTTGGTTATATTATGTTAACATTTAATTAATTTTAATTTTTTATATATTGTAATCCCCCTATTTGACATGATATTATATAGACATAAGAATTAACACATCGAGAAAGGAGGACAATA
This sequence comes from Acutalibacteraceae bacterium, assembly GCA_045532395.1. Classification (GTDB taxonomy): domain Bacteria; phylum Bacillota; class Clostridia; order Oscillospirales; family Acutalibacteraceae; genus SIG575. The sequence goes on along the minus strand of JAZSFV010000095.1, from coordinate 4,108 downwards.
TAATGTTACAGATGATTTTTGATCTCGTTGAAAAAATTCTTGTTTGGGCAGATGCTAGCGCAGAAGCACAGCAGATCGTTGCAGAAATTTTCGATTTTCTTCTTGGCTTAGCAGGCTAATCAAAAAAGTTTTTCCAAAAATTGTGAACACTTTACTAAAAAACTCCGGAACTTTCGTTCCGGAGTTTTTTTATTCATTATTCAGTTTTATCAGTCAACTGACTTCAGACTTTCAACCATATCTATACGTTTAATTACAAAATGCATTACCACATTTACAATAATTGCAAAGATAAGGGTAAGTCCCACTGCATAGAGATAACTTAAAGGTTCAATAACTCTACCAAACATAACTACGTTAACTTCTGCCTGAGCCACAACAATTTTGTGGAGATAATAGCCAAGGATAAGACCTACACCGATTGCAAGGGCAGTAATTATATAGTTTTCACGGCTGACATAAGATGTCGATTCTCTGTCGTAGAAACCAAGAACCTTGAGAGATGCAATTTCTCGTCTTCTCTCGTTTATATTGATGCTTGTGAGAGTATACAACACGATAAAGGCGAGCAATGCTGCAGAAATGATAAATATTGCAATAACAAGGTTAAGGCAATCAAACAATTCATCAAAGGTTTTGATTGTCTGCTCTGCATCCACAATAGCATTTATGTCGTTATACTTCATAAGGTCTGTTGCCACGTCATCAGCCTTTGTTGTGCCCCTTATACCGTCTTCATATTTTGCATACATATAGTTAAAGGGAACCGGTGCCTGGAAAATCTGACTATAGAGCGTTGGCGACATATACACATAATGGAATGCGTAGTTTTCAACAATACCTGTTACTGCCAGCTTAAGTGTAAGCTCATCGCTGAATTTAAGTTCAATTGCGTCGCCGACAGATACGTTCATTCGCTTTGCAAATTTTTCAGTGATAACAACACCTTCGTTTGTAAGCTCGTATTTCTTATCGCTTGTTCGCGACCTGAGGTCCACAAATTCAGCCAGCTTTTTGTTGGACTGCGGAACAAAAAGATATACGCTCAAAGTATCTTCTGTTTTTTCAGATGAACCTTCAACAGTTTTGTTATAGAACATCATCGCATCCTTGATGTTTTCATTTTTAAGAACACTGTTGTAAATGGGGCTTTCGTTTGCAGAAATCTGACTGTTTTTAAGAGCGATCTGCGCATCGAAAGAGCTGACACCGCCCTCACCGTACTGTGAAGTAAGAATCTGATCAATTGAGTCTTTAAGGCCAAAACCGGTAAGAAGAAGAGCCATACAACCGATTATACCGAAGAAAGTTACGAAAACTCTTTTCTTGTTTCTGAAAAGATTTCTTGTTGTAACTTTTGCTGAGAAATTCATTCTTTTCCAGATAAACGGTACTTTTTCAAGCAAAACTCTTCTGCCTGATTTTGGTGCTTTTGCTCTCATAAGGTCTGACGGTTTTGCCAACATTTCTTTTCTGCATGAAAGATATGTTGCAATAGTTGTGCTTGCAACGGAGAAGAATATGCCGAGAATGATTAATTTTGCAGGGAAAAGAATTGTAAGTTCCGGCAATTGGAAAACAACCTTATATGCCTGCATAATGGCATTCGGGTATGCAAAGAAGCCTGCCACAAGACCTATTATCGAGCCGATTAAAGTTGCTACAAGAGAATATATCAGATATTTTGCTCTGATACTTCTGTCATCAAAGCCGAGAGCTTTCAATGTGCCGATCTGTGTACGGTCTTCGTCAACCATTCTTGTCATAGTTGTGAGAACAACCATGGCAGCTACAAAGAAGAAGAACACGGGGAATACTTTCGCAAAGGCTTCAATATTGCCTGCAGTCTGGCCGTAGTTTTCGTATCCGGGAAGTGCTGTTCTGTTCTGAACAAGCCACTGGGGATTAGTAGTAGCCATTTCAATTTTTGCTTTTGCCTCGTCTATGTTATATTTTGCTTCGTCAAGTTTTGCATATGCTTCTTCGTAAGCTGCGTTGTACTCAACGTCATATTCGGCAAGTTTCGCCTTGGCTTCATCCAATTCTTTCTTTTTCTCTGCTATCTGCGCACGTGCTTCAGCAGCTCTTCTTTCAATTTCTTCGGGAGCACCTGCAATCTGGTTGCCGTAATTATCAAGTTCAACCTTTGCTTTTGCAAGTTCGTCTTCAGCTTTTATAATCTCTCTCTTCGCATCAGGAAGAGTTTTCTTAATCTGGGACAGAGTTATTTCATACTCAAGTTTTTTATACGCCAGGTCCTGACTTTCAGTTTTCTTCTCATTATAAGAAGCAACTAAATCCGCAAACATCGGGTCTGAAGTGTGAACCTTTTTTGGTCTGCCCTGCTTGTCGTAAATTATATTGCCGTTTTCATCCACCTTATCAACCTTGGGTATTATAAGGTCGAGTTCTTTCATTTCAGCTTTAAGAACTTCTATTCTTTCGTCAATGATTTCAATTTCACCCGGAAGAGTTTCAAGGAGTTTTTCATTTTCTGCAATCTGTTTCTTTGCTTCTTCTAACTCTTTACACTTCTCTTCATATCTCTTCTGAGCCTCAGCATACTGATTTTTGCCCTGGTTTATCTGCTGATTTTTTGAAGAAAGCAGTGCTGCAAGCTGTGCTTCGGCAGCCGCTATTTCCGCGTCACCTTGTGCAACAAGACCTCTGTAATATTCAAGCTCTGTGAAAGCTTCGCCAAGTTCAGAGTCAATTTCGGCTTTCTTCTGTTCATATTCTTCTTCATACTCACGAAGCTGCTCATTATATAATTTTGTAACTTCACCAACTCTTACTTTAAGCTGTGAAGATGAAATTTTCTGAATATCTCTGATTACAGGCTCAACATGGTCGTAGTATTCTTTTGAGAAAGGATAAAACTCGTCTGCACCTTCAACAGTTACACAGATTTCTGTGTAATAATCAAGTTTAAAAGCAGTTTCAGGCACATAAATGAAGCAACCGAGAGTACCGCTGCCCACATCTGTAAGACCTCTTTCAAAAGAAATATATCTCGGGGTTCTGATAACACCTACAATTTCATATTCTGTAACCTTAAGTTTGTTTCCGATGTTTTCTTCAATGCCCACCATCTTGATTTTTTTACCGATTTCAAAACCTTTCGGTGTTGCCATGTCGCTCTGGTCAATAAGGCATTCGTTTTCTTTTTCAGGGTATCTGCCCTCAATAAGAGTAAGTCTGTTGATATAATCTTTATTATCTTTACCGTTATCGCTCTTTCGTGCTAAATCAAAATTCAAACCGTATGCACGGCAGATTGACTGACCGCCGTCTACATTAGCGGCAGTTCTTCCGTCAACAACCACGGTACCGTCGGCAAATTTTGAGCCTACGGCAGATTCCACACCTTTAATTTTTCTTACCTGCTCTACGTCATCTTCGTTAAAGCCAACAGTAGATACCATCCATATATACATAAGGTTGTTATTGTTATAATAATCAACCGCTGTCTGTTTCATATCAGGTCCTGCAGCACTGATACCTGCATAAAAGCTGATACCCACAGCAACTATGGCTATAATTGAAATAAATCTGGCTTTATTCTTCGCAATTGAACGCAGAGCTTCTTTAATTAATCCTCTGCTCATTACCAAACAATCCTTTCAACATCAACAGGGTTGCGGTTCAATTTGATTGAATTGATTTTACCACTACCCATTGAGATAATTCTGTCCGCCATAGGTGCTATAGCCTGGTTGTGAGTAATAACAATAACTGTCATTCCAGACTCACGGCTTGCCTGCTGAAGAAGTTTCAGAATTGCAACACCCGTTTTATAGTCAAGAGCACCTGTGGGCTCGTCACAAAGAAGAATTTTAGGATTTTTTGCAAGGGCTCTTGCAATTGACACACGCTGCTGCTCACCGCCTGAAAGCTGTGACGGGAAGTTGTCAAGTCTGTGGCCGAGACCTACCATTTCAAGCACTGTTGCAGCGTCAAGAGCATTTGTGCACATCTGTGTTGCAAGCTCAACATTTTCAAGTGCAGTAAGGTTTGGCACAAGATTGTAAAACTGGAACACAAAGCCAACATCAAAGCGTCTGTATTCTATAAGACTTTTGTTGTCGTATTCGTTTATTAAATCACC
>JAZSFV010000044.1:0-3806 GCA_045532395.1 Acutalibacteraceae bacterium | reverse complement strand
GTATTATATTTATGACCAAGAGCATCTACTGTTGTTGTAACACGGGACAACTCTGCATCACAAACTGAACAGTAAACCACTGTATCGTATGAACCGTCATTTACACAATCGGGGTCCACGTTATTTTCGATTACTGCTTCTTTTTCTGTATGTCCGAGTGCATCAACTGTGATGGTGTTTCTGCTGAGTTCGTCGCCACATACTGTACAGTAAACTACATTGTCGTATGAACCTGTGTTAACACAATCAGGCACCGCTTCATTTTCTACAACGATCTCACCGCGTGTATGACCTGTTGCAGGAACAATTTCCTGTGCAACGATTATTTCACCGCAAGCAGAGCAATGTTTACCCTCTGTAAGACCAGTGTTCACGCAATCGGGTTCCACTGCTTCGTCAATTACTTCTGTATGACCGAGTTTCTCAATAGGTGTGTTTTCATTTTGTATAAGACCGCATGTTTCGCATTCTTCGTGTTTTGTGCCACCTACCGCACAAGATGAACCTGAATCAACTTTCCATACGAATTTATGTCCGAGTGCATCTACATAATCATCTACATAAATATCTCCACAAGCCGAACATGTATACGTTGTGAAGCCGTTATCTTCACATGCAGGAGCTGTTACTACCGCATCGTATTTATGTCCGAGTGCGTCAACGGTGATTGTTTCTCTTGAAAGTTCTGCGTCACATACTGTACAGTAAACTACGTTGTCGTATGAACCATCATTTACACAGTCAGGATTTACATTGTTTTCGATTACTGTTTCTGCTTCTGTATGGCCAAGAGCATCAACGATAACTTCTTCTCTCGATACTTCTGTACCACAAACGTCACAGTAAACCACTGTATCGTATTTGCCTGTGTTTATGCAGTCAGGTAACACTTCATTTTCTTTTACTGCGGGTAATTCTGCATGACCGAGTGCGTCTACATAATCGTCTACATAACTGTCGCCACATACTGAACAAGTGTATGTTGTGTAACCATTATCTACGCATGTAGGCGGTGTTACTGCTGCATCGTATTTATGGCCAAGAGAATCTACTGTGATTGTGTTTCTTGAAAGCTCTTCGTCACACACTGTACAGTAAACTACTGAATCGTATTTACCTGTGTTTATACAGTCAGGCAATGCTTCGTTTTCTTTTACTTCCGATAATTCTGTATGGCCAAGTGCATCTACATAATCTGCTACATATGTATCGCCACATACTGAGCACGTGTATGTTGTATAACCTTTATCTACACACGTAGGTACAGTTACCGTTGTTTCATATTTATGACCAAGGGCATCCACTGTTTCCTGTTCCACAAGGATTTCGCCACAAGCAGAACAATGTGTGCCGGCTGTCAGACCTGTATTTGTACAGTCAGGTGCTACTGCTTCATCAACTACCTCTTCGTGTTCATGAGGTACAGTCACGTTACAAGTTGCACTTAAGCCGGTTACAGTTGTTGTTGCAGTAATCACTGCTTCACCATCACCTACTCTTGTTACAAGACCATTTTCATCAACTTTTGCAACAGTTTCATCACTTGATTTCCATTCAGTATCTTTGTAACTTGCGTTTACAGGGTCAAAGATTACCTCAAGTTGTTTATTGGGATTGCCTTTAGTAAGAGTAATATTAGTTTCGTTAAGGCTTATTCCGTTTGTAGGAACATAAAGCCTTGATACTGCTTTGACAATTGCGATTTCTTCCATCTGGAGCGACCAACCGTCTTCATCCATAACATCCAGATTATAAACGTCATGAATTGCACCGACTTCATAGACGCCACCATCTACATCATCAGTAACACGGCACTGGAAAGTCATAAGTTTCTGATTTGTTTCAAGATTTTTAAGCCCCTGTGAGCCTACTGCAATCATAATTCTTGAAACTTCTGTAAATGAACATTCATCAACTGCCCCTATATTCTGTTTCAGATCTGTTTCAATCACACCTGAATTCGGAACATATTCAAGACCTTCGGGTATATCGGGTGTAAACTGCCAACCGCAAGTGATAATATCCGCCTGAGCATAGACGGTGTATGTAATAATATCACCCGGAACACCTGCATCTTTGTCTGCTACAAAGGTGAAAGTTACTTTCGTCTCAACACCTTCTGCAACTGCTCCTATGGGCATGACGCCAAAAAGCATAGCAATAGTCAGAATAATGGCTAACACCTTTTTCTTCATATATATTACTCCTCTCTGCACATAGAAAATTAGCATTCATATATACATAGATATTTTAACACTTTGTTCATGTAATGTCAACCAAATATACAATAAGTCACATATATTACTATTAATTTTGTCAAATTTGCATATAAAAAGCACCGATTTCTCAATCGATGCTTTAATTATTATTTAGCCGAAAACATGATCACAAATGCTTTCTCACCCTCAGGAAGCTGGATTTTAATTCCCTCATACATCAATTCTTTGCCTGTCATAGTATAAATTTTGTCAGGATTATCGATGTCATAAACTTCATACTGCCTATCTGAACTGAGACCGTTTAATTTGAGAGTATATTCTGTTTCTTTTACTTCTTTTCTCTTATAAACAAGAGCAAAGCCTTCATTTGCTTCATCGTCTGAATATTGCATTGCAAGAATTTCATCGAAAGCAAAAGACCCGCTTTCAAGAGGATAATATTTATCTGTCATCATACCTCTCTGCTCTTTATAAACAGAGAAATATGGGCTATGAATTGTGCCGAAAGTTTCAACTGTAAGCGGCATAATACTGCTTCTTGCATTATATTCATTATCGTTATACTGCAAAGTACCTGACAAAGGAAGCCAGAATGATAAACCATAAGTCATTGACTGTGTTGCTTCGATAAGGTCAACACGAGGCGCACAGTTATAGTCACTTCTCCATACAGGCACACTTCTTCTTGTCATTTCAAGGTCAAGACGTCTGCCGCCTGAAGCACAGTTATCTATAATAAGACCATCCACATTATCTGTCAGATAATCAAGGTATCTGTATTCGTTTGTTATGTAATGATTTTCGCAGATACCTGTTCTGCCGTCGTAAAGATCTTTGTCTGCCTGCTTCCAGAAATTTTCCGGCGGGAAATTAAAGTCCTGACGGTAAACTGAAACACCGTTTTCTATAAGCGAAGCTGTTACCAATTCACAAAGATATTTGAGTGCGTCTTCATTTGCAAGGTTGTACATGAAATTATCGTTATCTTTGATGCTTATAAGCCAACCGTCTTTATCTTTGCCGACGTTATAAAGAGCTGTATTTTCCCTCACTCTTTCAGGCTCATACCAAAGCACCAAACCACAGTCACGGTCTTTACCATAATCTGAAAGTTCTTTGATTCCGTTGGGGTATCTGCCGGTATCAGGAGTCCATGAGCCTACAAAATCATACCAGTCGTTTATATAATCATACCAACCTGCATCCATCCAGAAATAGTCAACATTTTCAAAAACAGAATCCTTAAAAGTATTCATTGTATCCATAATCTGCGATGAAGTACTTGTAGACAATGGTCCTGCAATTTCCATCATTGTTAGAGTATCGGGAATGTTTTCGGGATATACGCAATCTGTAATCCATGACCTGAAAAGGTTAAATCCCTTAAGCGGATTACTGTTTTCGTAAAAAGTAAGCGATACAAGTGGCGAACGCACTTCTTCATCAGGAAGAAGATATGCCTTGAATTTTTCCTGACCTGCTTTAACAGATGTTGTGCCTGAAATTTCTTTTAAAGTTGTTTTCCAGAAACCTGACCAACCAACACCTAAAACTACGCCGCCTGATTCACCTGAAATATTGAAATAA
>JAZSFV010000030.1:0-2104 GCA_045532395.1 Acutalibacteraceae bacterium | reverse complement strand
GCCTTCTGAAGGAACTTTAACGGGGCGGAGGTTGGCAAAAAGATCGAGTGCTTTTCTCATTGCAACGTTTGCACTTTCAATATTGGGCCAGGGATCGCCTGCCTGAGGAGTAGTTGTAGGTCCTTTGAGGATGACGTGGCAAGATTTAAGCTCTTCAAGAACATCGTCGGGAATTGCTTTGTTTGCCGCAACACGGTTTTCAATTGTGAGACCATCAATTACTTTGAATTCAACCTTGCCTGCTTTCACTTCGTCAGCGAGCATGAATTCAAGAACTCGTGCACTTTCTTTTGTGATAATCGGGCCGATACCATCACCACCGCAAACACCGATGATGATTTTATCAAGGTTTTCATAATCTACGAAATCGCCCTGTTCTTTGATTCTGTCTGAACGTTCTGACTGTTCTCTGATGAGAGCTTCAAATTTTTCAGTTGCTAATTTAATCTGCTGTTCTGTCATTTTTAAAAAATCCTTTCGAATTAAACTTTTTCTCTTGTGTAATTGAGAAGTCCGCCTGCAAGAATCATATCTGTCTGACGTTCTGAAAATTCATATGCAAGGGGATAAGATTCGTTCTTGGTTATGTTTTTGAGTGTGATATCAAGTTTGTTCTGGATTGAATCTCTGATGTTTTCGATTGCAAGTTCGTCACCCTGATCAATTCTGTCGTAATCATCAGCGTTTGCAAATGTAAAAGGTACGATACCTGCGTTGATGAGGTTAGCCATGTGGATACGTGCAAAAGATTTTGCAACAACACTCTTGATTCCGAGGTAAAGGGGAACTAATGCTGCATGTTCACGGGATGAACCCTGACCATAGTTTGCACCGCCGATTATAATACCTTTGCCTTCTTTTTTGCAGTTTTCTGCAAAATGTTCATCACACTGTTTGAAACAGAAGTTTGAAAGGAAGGGGATGTTTGAACGGTAGGGGAGAATCTTTGCACCGGCAGGCATAATGTGGTCGGTTGTGATGTTATCGCCAACTTTAAGTATTGCTTTTGCTTCAATTTTTTCTCCGAGTGCTTCACCAACGGGGAAGGGTTTGATGTTGGGGCCATATTTAACTTCAACTGCGTCTGCTTCTTCTTCACTTGCAGGAAGTAAAACCATGCTGTCGTTTATATCGAATTTTTCAGGCATTTCGATAACGGGAGCTTCACCGAGTTTTCTCGGGTCAGTAAATACGCCTGTAATTGCACTTGCAGCAGCAACTTCAGGGCTTACAAGGTAAATACCTGCATCTGCTGTACCGCTTCTGCCTTCAAAGTTTCTGTTGAATGTTCTGAGAGAAACACCTTTTGAGTTAGGTGACTGGCCCATACCGATACAAGGACCGCAAGCACTTTCAAGAATTCTTGCACCTGCAGCGATCATGTCAGCAAGAGCACCATTTGTTGCAAGCATGTGGAGAACCTGCATAGAACCGGGAGCGATAGCAAGGCTGACATTGGGAGCAACTTTTTTGCCCTTAAGGATAGCAGCAACTTTCATCATGTCAACATATGATGAGTTTGTGCATGAACCGATACATACCTGGTCAACAGTGATTTCACCGATTTCTTCAACTGTCTTAACTCTATCGGGCATATGAGGACAAGCAGCCATAGGTTTGAGTGAAGAAAGGTCAATTACGATTTCTTCATCGTAAACTGCATCTTCGTCTGCAGAAAGTTCAACATAGTCTTCTTCTCTTCCCTGAGCTTTAAGGAATTCTCTTGTAATTTCGTCAGAGGGGAATACAGAAGTTGTTGCGCCGAGTTCAGCACCCATGTTTGTGATAGTTGCTCTTTCGGGAACTGTAAGTGTTTTTACACCTTCACCACAGTATTCGATGATTTTTCCTACACCGCCTTTAACAGACATAATTCGTAAAACTTCAAGGATGACGTCTTTGGCTGCAACCCAGGGTGAAAGTTTACCTTTGAGTTCAACTTTAACCGTCTTCGGGATTGTGATGTAATATGCACCGCCACCCATTGCAACAGCAACGTCAAGTCCGCCTGCACCGATAGCGAGCATACCAATACCGCCACCTGTAGGTGTATGGCTGTCTGAACCGATGAGAGTTTTTCCGGGGATACCGAATCTTTCGAGAT
>JAZSFV010000063.1:0-4201 GCA_045532395.1 Acutalibacteraceae bacterium | reverse complement strand
GTTCGTCTTTCAGGTTTTGTGGGCATCAATCCCGTAAACGGAAAAGAAATCCCCATCTTCATTTCAGACTATGTTATGATGGGCTACGGTACAGGCGCAATTATGGCTGTTCCTGCACATGACCAGAGAGACTACGATTTCGCAAAGAAATTCGGCATTGATATCATCGAAGTTATCAAAGGCGGAGATATTGAGAAAGAAGCTTACACAGGCGACGGGGAAATGGTAAACTCTGACTACCTTAACGGCTACACAGATAAAAAATCATCTATCGCACGTGTTCTTGAAGAGCTTGAAAAACAGGGTATCGGTGAAAAAGGTGTTCAATATAAAATGAAAGACTGGGCATTCAACCGTCAGAGATATTGGGGCGAACCTATTCCGATTGTTCATTGTCCTGATTGCGGAATGGTTGCAGTTCCCTATGAAGAACTTCCTCTTCTTCTTCCCAAAGTTGAAAACTTCGAACCCGGTTCAGATGGTGAAAGCCCCCTTGCAAAAATTGATTCTTTCGTAAACTGCACTTGCCCCAAATGTGGCAAACCTGCAAAGAGAGAAACAGACACAATGCCTCAGTGGGCAGGTTCATCATGGTATTTCTTAAGATACATTGACCCCCACAACACAGAGTGCTTCGCTGATATGGAAAAACTTAAATACTGGGGACAGGTTGACTGGTACAACGGCGGTATGGAACACGTAACACGTCACCTTATTTATTCTCGTTTCTGGCATAAATTCCTCTATGATATCGGCGCTGTACCCACAGCAGAGCCTTATGCAAAAAGAACTGCTCAGGGTCTTATCCTTGGTCCTGACGGAGTTAAGATGTCAAAATCAAGAGGAAATGTTATCGACCCCAACGACGTTGTTGATGCATTCGGTGCAGACGTGCTTCGTACATACGTGCTCTTCATGGGCGACTATGAAAAAGCAGCTCCCTGGTCAGAAGACAGCGTAAGAGGTTGTAAGAGATTTATCGACAGAGTATGGAATCTCCAGACTATCCTTGTTGACGGTGATAACTTCTCTGACAAACTTGAAGTTTCTTTCAACAAAACAATAAAGAAGGTTTCAAGCGATATTGAATCACTTAAATATAACACAGCAATTGCAGCTCTCATGACACTTCTTAACGAAATCTATGACGCAGGCAAAGTTACAAAGAAGGAACTCTCTGTATTCATTTCTCTTCTTAATCCCTTTGCTCCTCACGTTACTGAAGAAATCAACGAAATCATCGGTGGCGAAATGCTTGCAACAAGTCCCTGGCCCACATATGATGAAGCAAAATGCGTAGATGCATCAATCGAAATCGTTGTTCAGATTAACGGCAAAGTAAGAACAAAGATGAACATTCCTGCAGAAATTTCAAGCGAAGATGCAATCGCTCTTGCAAAAGAAGACGAAAGAATCAAAGAAGCAATTGACGGCAAAACAATCGTAAAAGAATTGTACGTTAAAGGCAGACTTGTAAACATCGTTGTAAAATAAAAATAATGGCTGAACGTTTAAATCGTTCAGCCATTTTGTTTTTTACTTTCTATTATATATAATTCTTCTCAGTTCAGAATCAACCACGAGCATATCTTCATAGTTGGATGCGATTCTGTCTTTGAAAACCAGACTTTTTATCAGGGGATTGCCTGTCACGGAAACAATCAGGGTATGTATTCCGTTTTCGTTTGAAGTAAGCATAGTATCTTCAAGCTGAGAAAAAGAAAACAAGTCGCAGTTTTCTCTTACGTAACGTGGTGTGTCAGCAGTTGTCTCCCTTGCTCCGCCTAAAGTTATGCAGAAAAGCTTATTTTCTTCGTCTACAAATAAGGTTGGTCTGAAACCGTAGTAAGCGGTGGGGTTAAACTCGCTTTTCAGCTTTTCAAGATTCAGTTTTCTTTCATCAATGTGTTTCACTGCATCTGCAAGCGTATACCTTATGGTGTCGTGCCAGTTTGAACTCAGTTCTTCGCTGCACTCGCAACATAATTCACCATCTTTGAATTTCTTACCTCTGTTGAAACTGCCGATTTTTTCGCCACAGAATTCACAATATTTTTTCTTGAACAATCCCATAAAAAATCTCCGGAAATAATTAATATATTACCATAATTATAAACCTAATCCATAAAAAAATCTATACCTTTTTCAGAATATTACATTTAGAAGTCCGATTTTGCATAAAAATGGACTTTTTTTCATGCCAAGCGTATAATGAGTGAAACAGTAGAATAAAAACGTATTATATAAATTTAATTCTGTAAATAAGTACGGAGGTAGAAAACATGAAACCGATAAGATGTAATAATTGCAGATTTTTTTACGATTCTGATAAGTATGCGGCATGTCCTTATTGTCAGGAAGCACAACCGGACACTCAGGTTGTTGATGAGGGAAAAGTTGATGTAAGTGCTGTTGATACAGTGGATGTTTTTTCGGCAGAAAATGAAAAAAATAAAATCATTTTAAATAAAGTAAAAGGTGACGAGAATAATTTCACCCCTCATTCTTCCGCAAATTATCCTCACGTTGTGGCGGTCACGGTTGCAAAAACTGCAGGGTCTGAAAATTTTGAAAAACCTTTTATGCCGGAAGAACCTGCACCCGAACCACAGGTAATAAGCGAAGTGGCTGAAAAAACAGTTATCGCCGGCAACTGCACTGTGGGTTGGCTTGTTTGCCTGAAAGGTGAATATTTCGGAAAAAGCTTTGTTCTTAAACCGGGACAGAACTTAATGGGACGCGATTGCGAAATGCACGTTTCTCTGCCGGAAGAAAAAAGCGTTTTAAATCAGAATCATGCCACAATATTCTATGACCAGAGCACCAACAGATTCCGTCTCATTCCCGGTGATACGCGCGGACTTACATATCTTAACGGCGACCTGAAAACTTCAGAATGTGAATTGAGACCGGGTGATAAACTTTTAATTGGTAGTGTTGCGTTTATTTTTGTTCCTCTTTGTGGTTCAAAATTCAGATGGGATGATTATGTGAAATGATTTGTTTTCAGAAAAACATAATAAAATATTTTGCATTGACATGGTAAATAAAAAATTCTATAATAAAAATAGTGAAAAGTGATTATTCGGAAAGGGGTAGGTGTAAATGGAAAGCAACAGTTCTGTTAATGAACAGGAAATACTTGATAATCTCTACAGACTTTTCGGAGAAAAAGTTTTCAAAGAAATGCAGAACAGAGACGAAAGTATTCCTGCTGAAGAATTTTTCAATAATCTTATGGACACTTCTCTTGAATTCTGCGTAAAAATCAGCGATAGTATAAATCGTATAGAAAAAGAATCCCGTAATGCAGATGTTTCGTTTGTGCCGCAGACATCTGTAGTTGAAGTTCCGTCTCAGACAATTCCGGGAAAGAGATGTCCCCGTTGCGGAGACCTCTGTGACGATGATTCAATTTTCTGTTCGTCATGCGGTGCTAAATTCTCCGAGATTCAGGCAACACCTGTGCCTGCCACGATTTACTGCACCAACTGTGGAGCAAAGCTTGACAGTGACAGTATTTTTTGCGGAGATTGCGGTCATAAAGTAGAAAAATAATTTTAAATTTATAAAAGGAGGAAAAAATCATGGTTTGTCCGAATTGTGGAAACATTGTCGAAGATGGAGGTGCTTTTTGCAGGACATGCGGTTTTAATCTGAAAAATCCTGTAGGTCCGGCACCACAGTATCCGCCCGTATATCAGGATCCCAGCGACCATACAAATGAGTTTGCGGCAGAAGACGTTGCTAAAAACAAGCTCTATGCTTCTCTTGTGTACTTCCTGAGCGTAATCGGTCTGATTATTGTAATTTTACTTAACCAGACAGAAAAATCTGCTTATTTAGCATTCCATATCAGACAAGGTGCAAAACTCGCAGTGGCTTCAGCCATTTGCATGCTTATCCCACTTGTAGGCTGGCTTGCAGGATTGGTTATTTTTGTTGTTACACTTATCAGTGCTTTCACAACATTGCAGGGAAAATCAAAAGAACCTGCTATAATCTCATCATTCAACTCATTGAAATAAGATTATTAATTAATCAAACCCCCGATTGAATTTGAACAAGTCCAGTAAAAACGGACAATGAAAAAAGGCCCCTCCTATGGTATAATTAAGAAAAGCCATAGGAGGGAATTTTTATGACCCAAAAATACGGATACATACAACAGCACGAAAAAGAACTATTAGAACTGAAAGAA
>JAZSFV010000229.1:0-6832 GCA_045532395.1 Acutalibacteraceae bacterium | reverse complement strand
CGCTCTGTAATTCAAGTTCTGCAGCTTTAGGTTCTCTGCCTACAATATTTGGAACTAAAACATTTTCAGTACTCTTATCGCAGATGTAAATTATTACTTTTTCGCCTTCTTTTACAGCACTGTGTGCAGCGGGTATTGTTCGTGTTACTCTGCCTTCATCAATATTTTCGCTATACTCTTTCACAGGCTCAACCTCATAGTCAATTCCGAGGGCATTCAAACATTCTCTTGCTTCAAAAATAGTCATATTTTCAAGCAAAGGAACAATCATATCATCCTCTTTAACCGCAATTGTGAGTGTAACTTCTGTACCTGATTTTACTTTTTCACCAGCTGCAGGGTCTTGTTTTATTACCTGACCTGATTCATAATCGCTGGTTTTTGTTTCGACAACAACAAAATTAAATTTCTTGTATGTATCATCGCCCTTAATTTCTGTATAATAATTCTTACCTACCAAATCAGGAACTTTAGTTTTAAATGAAAGAAGATTAGTAATTTCATCCTGGAAGAAAATATATCCGGCTGCAAGCAACAATACAACAAGTACACCTGCAAGAACACCAACAACAATCGGCAACGGTGACTTTTTCTTTTTAACCTTCGGATGAGGCAATCTCATTTCGTCTGCGTTAGGAATAGGTGTATCTTCAGAAACACTTGTGAAGCCTGAAAAAGCTCTTACGTCTTCACTTGTTACAAATTTTGTTGGATTATCATCAACAAAATAAGAATAATTAAATACTACCGCGGGATTGCGCTTATACTCCTCAATATCAAGCAACATTTCGGCTGCTGTCTGATAGCGGTCTCTGAGAATTTTCTGCATAGCACGCATTGTAATCTGTTCAAGTCCTGTAGGAACATCTCCGTTTAAAGAACTTGGCGGAACGGCCTCTTCATTAACCTGCATCAAAGCAACTGATATGGCGTTGTCGCTCTGGAAAGGAAGTTGTCCTGTGAGCATTTCATACATCAGAACACCAACAGAATAAATATCTGTTTTTTCATCAGTAGTTTCACCGCGTGCCTGTTCAGGACTTACATAGTGTACTGAACCGATTGCGGACTCAGTCATAGTGCGTGTTTCACTTCTGCTGAAACGAGCAATACCAAAGTCTGTAACTTTAATATTACCATTCTGAAGTAAAATAATATTCTGCGGTTTAATGTCTCGATGAACAATACCTTTGTCATGTGCATGCTGAAGTGCACGGAGAATCTGGGTAGTAAAGTGAACAACCTCTTTACAATTAATCACTTTTTGCTGTTCAATATACTCTTTGAGAGTGATACCTTCAACATACTCCATAACTATATACTGCAATCTGTCCCCAAAACTTACATCAAAAACTTTTACAATATTCGGATGTGAAAGGACTGCAATTGCCTTTGATTCATTTTTAAATCTGCGACGGAATTCTTCGTTGGCCAGAAACTCTTCTTTTAGAATTTTAACTGCAACAATTCTATCGTCAATATTATCATAGGCTTTATAAACGACTGCCATGCCGCCTACACCTATAATTTCTCTTATTTCATATCTTCCGTCAATTCTTTTTCCTACGTAACTATCCATATCTTGTCTCCTCACATTCAAACTTAATTAGACGCTAAGACAACAGTGATATTATCACGTCCGCCATTTTCATTAGCTTTATCCACAAGGGACTGAACAACGTTATCATCTGCTTTTACGATTATATTTTTAATATCATCACTTTCAACAGAGTTTGAAAAACCATCAGTGCACAAAAGCAAAATATCATTATCAGAAAAGTTTTCTGCAGTGAAATCAACGTTGATCCGGTCTGTTACCCCAAGTGCTCTGGTAATATAATTTTTAATCGGGTGATTTTTAGCTTCATCAGAAGTTATTTCACCTCTGTCAAGCATTTCCTGAACAATAGAATGGTCAGTTGTAATTTGTCTGACTTCATCATTTATTATGTAAGCACGGCTATCTCCTGCATGAGAAACAAAAACTTCACTTTCACGTATAATAGCCGCAACAACAGTTGTGCCCATACCTGTCAGAGTTTTATCCTCACGAGCAAGGTCAAAAATCTTAATGTTAGCAAAATTTATCGCAGATTCCAAAAGATTTGACACAGAAATGTGCTTCATATTGTCGTGGTAATTATTCAGAATTCTCTCAGCAATAAGGTCAACTGCCATTTTGCTGGCGATATCGCCACCGGAAGCACCACCCATGCCGTCACATACAACAGCCCATACGCTTCCCGACGGAAACTTGCCGATTTTAAAAGAGTCCTGGTTAGATGATCTGACAAGACCGATATTTGTTTGTCCGTAAATTTCCAACACAATCCCCTCCTAAATCTTCATGTGTTTTTTTCTTAACTGACCGCAAGATGCTTCAATATCTTTGCCTAATGTCCTTCTTACGGTAACGTTAATATTATTATTTTTAAGTATTGAAACAAATCTATTTAATCTGTTATCATCGCTTCTTACGTAATTATTCTCTCTTACATTATTGACAGGTATAAGATTAACGTGACACAACATGCCTTTAAGAAGATTTGATAATTCATAAGCACATTCATCACTGTCGTTCACACCAGAAATCATGGAATATTCAAATGAAATTCTTCTTGATGTTTTTTTAGTATAGATTTTACATGTTTGGATTAATTCATCAACACCATATTTTTTATTGATCGGCATGATTTCAGAGCGAATTTTATCATTAGGTGCATGTAATGACACAGATAAAGTCAACTGCAAATCCATATCCATCAACTCATAAATTTTAGGAACAATACCGCAAGTCGAAAGAGATATGTTACGCATTGATAAATTCAAACCATTTTCATGGTTTGCAAGAAACAAAAATCTTTTCACATTTTCAAAATTATCTAAAGGTTCACCCATGCCCATAAGAACAACATGAGAAATCCGAATATTTTCATCATTCTGGGCAACATGAATCTGCGACAAAATTTCAGATGCAGATAAATCTCTGATTACGCCTCCGAGTGTGGAAGCACAAAACTTACATCCCATACGGCATCCGACCTGTGTAGAAACACATAAAGAATAACCGTATTTATATTTCATAAGAACGCTCTCAACATATTCACCATCAAAGAGCCTGAACAAATACTTAATTGTTCCATCCTCTTTCGAAACACGTTTTGTTTCAATTTCGCAAGAGCGAATCAAAAAACGATCTTCGAGCATCAGTCTCAAATCTTTTGATAAATTGGTCATATCGGAAAACGATGATACACCTTTCTGATGAAGCCATGAAAAGACTTGATTTGTTCTGAATTTAGGCAAATTAATTTCAGCAAGAGCATTATTCAATTCTTCTGACGTCATTGATTTAATGTCAATCCTGCTCAAATACATTCACCTTTTTCTCTGAAACTTTGCAACAAAAAATCCATCAGAATCATTTTCAGACGGAATAATCGTCAACATTTTATCATCAACAATGCCAAAGCTTTCAGCATCATCAATATAAACTGAAACAAAATCTATATTTTCACTTAAAAATCTGCGGCAAACCTCATTGTTTTCAGCCGGATTAAGGCTGCAGGTTGAATAAACAAGAGTCCCGCCAACTTTCACATATTTTGCGGTTATACATAATATAAGATACTGCAAATTGTGTATTTTGTCAATATCATCAGGAGATTTATATTTAATTTCAGGCTTCCTTCTGATGATTCCGAGACCGGAACACGGCACATCGCAAAGCACTCTGTCGAATTCAGAAAAATCCTTATTAAGAGCCGTAGCATCTGAAACTTCAGCGTTTACAACAGAAATGCCTAACCTTTCTGCTCCCTCTTCAATTAGCTTTACCCTTGAAGAATAGAGGTCACACGCTGTAATGCTACCAACATTTTCCATATACTGGCTTATAGTAAAAGTCTTTCCCCCGGGTGCTGAACAAACATCCAGAACTTTATCGCCGGCTTTTGCATCAAGAATTTTACAGCAAATCTGAGAAGACAAATCCTGAACATGAAAGAGCCCGTTTTTAAATGATTCAAGTTTTTCAACTGAGCCCTGCTTTTTTAATACTAAAGCATTTTCAATACAAGAACATTTTTCTGCAGTGACATTTTCATCCGATAGTTTGTTTATTAATTCATCAGATGTGGTTTTTAATGTATTAACCCTTATGTAGAGCGGCACTTCTCCAAGTGAACGCGAGAGAATATCCTCTGTTACTGCCTCACCATAAGAACGTGTCCACAAATCAACAAGCCACTCGGGACACGAATATTTAACTGATTTATAATTTTTCTCATTAGTATCAGGAAGTATAACACCGTTTTTAGAAATATTTCGCAACACAGCATTAACAAGACCTGATGCAAATGACGCTCTGTTTGATTTAGCAAGATTTACACTTTCATTTATAGCTGCTGAAGCAGGAATTTTGTCCATGAACAAAAGCTGGTATGTACCAAGTCTGAGCGCAATCAGAACTTCAGGTTTAAGCTTCTTTATTGGTTGTTTAAGATATTTTGAAAGATTATAATCAAGAGTAAGTTGTCTTTCACAAACGCCATAAACCAATGCACTAACCAAAGCTTTATCGCGGATTTCCATATCATCTTTCTGCAGATACGCATCTATTGCAAGATTTGAATATGCATTTGACAGATGAATTTTCAGCAATATTTCAAATGCCTTCTGTCGTGGTGAATTCTGTTTTCCCATCAGTCTTTCTTTCCTCTGCCACCGAATAATATAATAAATCTGAGAAGGTTAGCAAGCGATGTTGCCAATGCTGCCACATATGTCATTGCAGCAGCAGAAAGAACTTTTTTTGTGCCAATGATTTCAGATTCATCTAAAATATTTGCCTGCACTATCACATCAACAGCTCTTCTGCTTGCATTGAATTCAACAGGAAGTGTCACAAACTGAAAAACAGCTACAAGTGAATACAATGCAAGACCAATATTTATAAGCATATCACTATTCATAAAAAGGCCTATACAAGCCAACGGGATACCAAGATATGAACCAATATTACATACGGGAATTATTGAATTCCTGAGCCTTATAGGAGCATAATTCTGTGCATGCTGTGCTGCATGACCAGCCTCGTGACAAGCAACACCTATGGCAGCAACAGAACATGAACTGAATACTGCGTCAGATAATCTTATAACATTATTTTTAGGGTCATAATGATCGCTTAATTTACCCGCAACACGCTCAATTCTGACATCATAAATACCATAAAAATTCAACACCATCTGAGCTGCATTTGCTCCGGTAAGTCTTCTTTTGGACAAAACTTTTGAATACTTATTAAAATTATTTTTTACTTTAACCTGTGCTGCAATAGCAAAAATTAAAGTGGGACCAACTATAATCAAATACAGCCAGTAACTATAAAAATAATTCATCCACATAAAAATCACCTTATCCGATTATTTTACCTGTTTCAAGTTTATTTCCTAACAAAAATGAAGAAATATCCATCTGTTTTTTACCATCAGGTTGAATAACTTTTATTGATATACCGTTACCGTCGCCACAGGCAACAATAAGTTTCTTATTGTTATCAATAATTTCACCCGGTTGACCCACAACATTCTCAATAAATTCTGATTTAAAAACTTTAAATTTCACACCATCAATATAAGTTATTGCAATTGGCCACGGATTCAACCCTCTGATTTTATTATGAATTGAAATTGCGGATTCACTCCAGTTAATTTCTGATAATTCTTTGCTCAGAAGAGGTGCATAAGTTGATTCTGCATCGTCCTGAGGTATTGTAATCAATTCATTGTTTTCGATTGCGTTTAATGTTTCTCCAAGCACTTCTGCACCAAGCAACGAAAGCCTGTCATACAATTCTCCTGATGTTTCATTCAAATCAATTTTTACACTTTTTTTAATTATAATATCACCGGTATCAAGACCTTCATTCATCATCATTGATGTTACGCCGGCATATTCATCGCCGTTTAAAACAGACCACTGAATCGGAGCTGCACCTCTGAGTTTGGGAAGAAGAGAACCGTGTATATTAATGCAACCATACTTCGGGAAATCAAGAATTTCTTTAGGTAAGATTTTACCGTAAGCAACAACGACAATAAGTTCCGGATTCAAAGATTTTATGATTTCATATGCTGTACCGTCTCTCATTTTTTCCGGTTGATAAACATCAATATTATATTTTTGTGCACAAACTTTAACTGCCGGAGGTGTGATAACACGCTTTCTTCCCACAGGTTTATCCGGCTGTGTGAACACACCTACCACTTCACAACCGTATGAAACAAGTTTTTCAAGACTTGCAACGGCAAAATCAGGTGTGCCCATAAAAACAACTCTCATAAAAACCTCCGATTATTTTGCTAATTTATCGATATATAAAACACCGTCAAGGTGATCTATTTCATGACAAAATGCTTTAGCCTTAAACTCCGTACCTTTATAAATATGCCATTTGCCGTTTCTGTCCTGTGCTTTGACTTTGACAGTAAGCGGACGTGTTGTTGTGCCTGATTGTCCGGGCAAAGAAAGGCAACCTTCTTCTGTAATCTGAACTTCATCAGAAGCACTGATAATCTCAGGGTTTACAAGCTCCATGGGACCTTCGCCGATATCTATTACAACAACTCTTTTAAGAATGCCGACCTGCACTGCTGCAAGACCTACTCCTTCGGCATTATACATAGTCTGAAGCATATCATCAATAAGTGATGAAAGTTTATCATCAAATTTATCAACAATTCTGCTTTTTTTTCGGAGAACAGGGTCTCCGTATTTTACAATATTTCTTAAAGCCATTATTATTCCACCATTCTATATCAATGTTTCC
>JAZSFV010000006.1:0-1612 GCA_045532395.1 Acutalibacteraceae bacterium | reverse complement strand
CCTGGCAAGAAGCACACGTTGCTGTTGACCGCCTGAAAGCTGCTGATATGACTTCTTTTTTATGTTTTCTATAGAAAGAAGTTTCATGTTTTTCTTTGCAAGGTCTTTTTCTTTCTGGGAATAAAAGGGTTTCATGCCTCTTTTGGAGAGTGTGCCTGAAAGAACAACTTCCCATACAGAAGCAGGGAAGTCTCTCTGAATTTCAGTTTGCTGAGGCAGATAACCGATTTCGTTGCGGTTAAGGCCGTTTAAATATTTAATTTCACCTTTTACCGGCTTCATAAGTCCGAGAAGCGCTTTCATAAGTGTGCTTTTACCGCTTCCGTTTTCACCTACGATACAAAGGTAGTCGCCCTCGTTTACCTGAAAAGATAAATTATCAAGCACTGTGTTTCCTTCGTAGGCAAGCTCAAGATTTTCACAAGAAAAAAGTATCATTTTATCCACCTAATGCTATTTTTAAATTTTGGACATTCTTTTTCATCAGAGAAAGGTAAGTTTCTCCGTTGTCAAATTCCTGCTGAGTCACATTGTGGCAGGAATGCATAAGAAGTTTTTTTGCTCCCGTTTCTTTACAAATCTGGTCGATAATTGTTGCTTCGGAAAATTCAATTGTGAATACTGCAGGGATATTTTCTCTTTTAACTGTTTCGATAAGTGTGTTTATGGTTTTAAGGCTGGGGTCAGTTTCCGTTGAACAACCGTCGAAGGCTGAACAATACTGAAGCCCATAATCTTTCGCAAGATATTTAAAAGGAAATCTTTCCGCAAAAACAAGCATGTTTGTTTTGCCGTTTCTGACTGTTTCTTCAATTTCTTTGTCAAGGATTTTAAGCTCATTCACATAAGCGGTTGTGTTTTTCTGATATGTTTCTGCATTGTCGGGGTCTTGTTCACAAAGTATGTAACACAAAGCTTCAACAATTATAATTGCATTTCGGGGTGATGTCCAGGGGTGGTCATCGTTTGTGAATTCAACAATACCGCTTAACGGTACCATTCTTGTGTCAGGTGCGTCAATTTCGTTAACCCACAGGTCATCTTCAGAGCCCACATAAACAAAAATATCGCTTTCCTGAATCATGGAAATGTCTTTGAGTGTTGTTTCAAAACCGTGGACTTCCATGCCGGGAGAGATAAGCATATTAAGGTTAACGTCAACATTCTGAGTAATTTGTCTTAAAAAGTCATACTGCGGGAAAATAGTTGCAGTAATGGTCAGCTTTCCGTCGTCATTCTTCAAAGAACAGCCGGATAATACCATTGAAAATATAAGTAAAAATGCAATACTGATTGCAAAAAGGCGCTTCATAATTTTCTCTCCAATTTGAATTTGAAATTCAAATTCATTATATTATCATTATATGCTAAAGTCAAGGGGAAAATCATAATTTATATGTAAGTATATTTAATTTATACATGGGCGGATGGGGGAGTCCGCCCATATAATGTTATTTACATGCTTCCCAGATAATTTCCGAAGTTTTTGATTGCTTTTTCGGCGCTTTTCTACATGTCTGTCATGGTTGAGTTTTTAGAAATCATAGAACTGCCGATAAGTGTGGCTGCCCTGCCGATTGCCATAGCAACACCAAGCCCTGTCATAATTGTT
>JAZSFV010000189.1:0-12953 GCA_045532395.1 Acutalibacteraceae bacterium | reverse complement strand
ACCTTTAAAACCTCTGTTGTTATGGCTGTTTTGTCAGCTGAATAAAGTCTGTATATTACTCTGTAATCCCCTGCCTGTGAAGTGTTGACAGAAGAATCAATCTGAACATTGTCCGAAACACCTTCAGTTGTGCCGTCTGTTGCATAAGAAATATATCTGAACGCATCAAAATTTTCATTTTTCTGAATTGTCACTTCTTTGTGCGAGAGTCTGATTTCAGGGTCATTTAACTTACCTTCAATACGTGCCGTAACACTGACTGTTTCTGAATCCGCATAAGCGTTGACAACACTCAGTTGCATTGTATAAAGACCGTTATCGTTCTTTTCTCTCAGACATTTAACATTTGAAGTGATGTCTATGCCGTATCCGTCTTCTGCTTTGAGCAGACCTTTTTCTTTGAGAACGTTAATCAGGTCTTTCATATCTTCTGCTTTAAGGACGAGATTGCTCTCAACCTTAAGAGAAGGGCCTTCGTAAGATTTCATCACAAGAGTTCTTTTCTTACTGACTGTTCTTCCGCTTTCATCAACAAAAGAATATCTTACCGTTTTTCTGAAAAGAGTTCCGTCAGAAGTTATGATTGCATCTACCTTATCTGTAACATCTTTACCTGTTGACGATCTGGCAACTACGCCCTGCATAATGTCCAGCGTGCCTGTGCCGTCAAAAACAAGTTCTTCATTCTCAAAAGATATACTGCCCGAGGAAACAACCGTTTTGTTTTCAGGTAAAGAAGATTCCTTATCTTTGATAAAAACAAACACTACCAACAAAACCAGAAGAACAATCGCCGTAATTCCTACTGTATTCTGCAAAAATCTTCTTTTCATTTCATTTACCTTTACTTACCGTAATATCCGTATTTTGAATATTTTCCGTACTTTGAATATTTCCCGTATTTGCTGTAATAACTGTATCGGCTGTAATGTCCGTATCTGCCGTAACGACTGTACGCACCATATTTTCCGTAACCGTAAGTTCCGAATACGCCTGTAACACCATTGAATACATAACCGATGATGTTTGCTTTTTCTGACTCGAGAACTGAAATTGTTTCGATTATCTTAAACCTAGGTGCATAATCCTGCCTTACAACAAACAAAACAGCATCTGCATAATCTTTTATAATGAGAGCATCTTCAAAATCATTTGCCGGCGGAGCATCGATGATAACATAGTCAACTTTTTCCCTGAGTATTTTCACCAACGCTTTCATCTGATTTGTAAGGAAACGGGAAGTGTCTTTACAGGGTTTATCACCGCCGATAAACATAAGATTTCTCTTTTTGTCATAGTGAACGATTCTTGTCATATCGCAAGTTTCACTGAAAAGCTTTTCAAGACTTTCATTTACATTAATTCCGATAGTCTCTGCAAGGTTCTGCTTTCTCAAGTCACCATCAATAAGCACCACTTTCTTGCCGTTTTGGGCAAGTTTCATTGCAAGATTCACAGCAACCAGTGATTTGCCCTCACCCGAAACTGTGCTTGTCACAAGAAGGACCTTTCTTCCGTCTTTTGAAAGTTCATTTTCGACTCTCAGTTTCAAGGATTCTACGTTTTCTTTAAAAGCAGGTGAAATGTCCTTTGTGTATATTGTAGTGAAATCTGCTTTTTTACTTTTTCTTGTTTTCTTTCTGATAAAAGGCAATGAAACATAACAAGGAAGATTCATATATTTCTGAAGTTCATCATTTTTATGTACTGTCTTTCTCATAAAAGCATAAATCGCAATAAATGCCATGCCCATAACAAAACCTATCAACACGCCTTTTATAAGTTCTTTTTTATAATCAGGCTTGTTATCAGGATTTTCTGCCAACTCAGGAGGGTCAATCATATTAAACTTTGTTTCACCTATTACAAATCTTGAAACATCGGGATAAACCTTCAACGCAGACTCAAGAACAAGTTTTGCCTGCTCAGGGTCAGAACTTGTGCATTTCATTGTAACCATATTTGAGTCTGTTACCGTAGATGCGGAAAGAACTGCATTCAGAGCATCTATGCCAAGGTCAGACTTTATTGCATCTGTAAGGAGTTGGCTTGAAAGGATGTGGGGGAAAGTAAGTCCCAATTGTTCGGCAGTTGCTGAATCATAATAAAAATTATAACTGTCTCCTGAAAAGCCGTATTCTGTGTTTGTGGTTACAGTGAATGTTGCCTGGGAACTGTACATGGGAATATATGACACCGCACTTTTCATACACATAGAACCTGCTCCGAGAAGTACAAGCAAAGCCACAACCCACCAGAATCTGATGCATCCCTGTACAAAACTTTTGAGAATAACAGACATATCTATTTCGATAACATCTTCATTATGTGCAGTTGTTTTTTCATTCCTGCTCACAGGCAATCACCTCCCCTTTGAATTGTCTTTTGCATAATATTCATAACCGCTGCCGTAATAATAATTCGTCGGCTTTGCACCTGTTTTAAAAGCATTGAGAACAAATCCTGCAAAGTCACAGTCTGAAACTTTAACCGAATCAGCAACATCGTTTATCATGCCGATTTCTGCCCAGTCTTCTCTTACCACAATTATGCATGTATCTCCCAATCCGAGAAGAATTTCCGCATCAGCAGAAACACCTACGGGAGGAGTGTCAAGGATAATATAATCGTAGTTTTCACGGCAGTGTTCAATAAGTTTTCTGAAAGCCTCACTTGACAGATACTTGCTTGAATCGTGAACTCCATCTGTCTGCAAAGCACAGAAAAGTCCGTTCTTTTCTTCAATTATAATTTCACTGAAAGACTGTCTTCCCTCTATACAATCGCTGAGAGAACAGCCTTTTTTTATCTTTATGTCGAAGATTTTGTTCATAGCAGGTTTTTTCAGGTCAGCATCAACAAGCAGAACCTTATGGCCTTTTTCTGCCATTGAAAGAGCAAGGTTTGCTACAACTGATGATTTACCTTCATTTTCTTCAACGCTTGTGACCACAAGAACTTTCTGGTTTCTGTGGCGCATATGTCTTTCGATTATTGATGACACTTTCTTCACCGATTCAACAAAATGCATTCCCACCATAAGGGAAGTAATAAGAACCGATTTTTTGTTTGTACTGCGTGGGCTTATTTTGCTATTTATGGTTTCTTTAATTCCATATTTTTTCACAAAAGGTATTGTTCCGATAAACTTTCCGTCAAGATGCTTTTTGGCTTTTTCCTCACTTTTGACAGTAGGACGCAGGAAAGAAAAGACTGCTATTGCACCTGCTGCCGCAACTGCCGCAAGGACTGCAGCGGTTTTTGCTATGCCTGCGGAATCTTTCGAATTTGACGGATAATAAGGAATGGTAGGTTCTTTCAGCACACTGAGACCTGCATTTGAAAAAAGATAATCTGAAACAGTGTCATAATTTTCAAGTGCTGCGATAATTATTGAATATGCATTTTTAGGTGTATCGGAAACCACTGTCAGAGTCATAAGGTTTGTTTCCTCTATCAATGAAACAGAAATATCGCCTTCAAAAGACTCAACTCCCATGCTTTCCGCAATTTTCTTGCGCAGAGCAGAGCTCTGGAAAACCTCACCGAAAATTCCAGCCATTTCAGTTGTAAGGTAAAGAGAGGAATAAGAACCACCACTATTGCCTTTTACAGTAACGGCAAGTGTTGCTGTTGAAGTATATTCAGCCTTATATGCAAGTTCATATCCGCCTGTTACAGCAAGAAAAGCAGAAACTGCTGCGAGAATTATTACCCAGAAATTTCTGAGAACATCACGGAAAATACTGCGTAAATCAATATCTTTCAGGGTAAGATTCATTTCACTTCCCCCTTTTCAGTTACGAAAACAACCATATAGGTAACGCCTCTGCTGCCTGTATCGTCAATGGCTGTATATTTCACATCATAGCAACCCACTTTATCCGTATTCACATGAGATTCTGCACTTACTGATGATATGTCCATAGGATTTCCGAAGAAAGATGTTGCACCCTCAACATAACTCATAGGGTCAAAATTATCACCTTTTTCAATGTAGAGCACATTTTCCTTGAGTTTGATGTCAACACGTGTTTCAGGGTCTGTAACAACGTAGACAGGTAATTCCGCTTCAACAAGGTCTCCGAAAGAGTTTATAACTTCTACATTAAGAGCATATTTTCCTGCAACTGAGTAATTTATGTTACTGCTTTTCACTCTGACATATCTGCTGATATCTCCGTCAAACACATCTGTAGCACCCACAAGATCACTTTCATTGACTGATTCATTTGCTTTGATAACCAGCGGCTTCGCAAGATGGAAACGTGGTGAAACATAATCTTGAAAAACAACTTCTCTCGTATATGTTGCAGGTTGATTTGAAGAATCAAAAACGACATAAGTCACATTGCTTTTTCCGTATTCTGTAAAACGTGAGATGTTTCCCACCATAATTTTGTCTGTCAGGTCACCGTCCTGCTCATCCTTTGCCGTAAGGCCTGATAAGATTTCTTCCTGTGTGTAGTTACAACTTACAGTTATTTTATCCTTTGTGCTTTCGATAACAGGTGCCGATGAATCCTGCTTGATAAACCCTATTATCTTTGATACACCGAAAAGCAAAACAGACACAACAAACAATGCTATAACTGCTTTTTGTACATATCTCAATTCTGTCACCTCAGTTCAACATTTCTTTCTGCACATCAAGGGGATTTACATTCTTAATTTCTCCCTCGGATATTTTGTAAACTCTGTCACAGATTCCGAGCACACCGGGACGGTGTGTAGTGATGATACAGGTTTTGTTTTTCCCTGACTCTGTAATATTTTTCAGGAGTTTTTTCTCTGTTTCAGAGTCAAGGGCACTTGTGGCTTCGTCAAAAAGAAGCACAGGCACATCTGCAAGTAAAGCCCTTGCAACGGACAACCTTTGTATCTGTCCCTCTGAAAATCCTGTTCCTTTTTCAAAAACAGGAGTATTTATTCCCAACGGCAGTTTATTTATAAAGTCATCTGCACAGGCAATTCTCAAAGCCTCATATATCTCCTCATCAGTAGCATTTCTGTTGAGAAGACGTAGATTATCTGCAACTGTTCCTGCAAGCAAGGTATTCTCCTGGGGAACATATGCAAACATACATCTCGTAGATGCTGAAACAGGTAATTTTTCCCCACGTGAAGAACAGATTTCTATACCGCCTTCTTTGGGGTGTACAATGCCGAGAATAAGTCTGAGCATTGTTGTTTTGCCTCCGCCTGATGAACCAACGATTGCTATAATTTCACCGGGAGATGCTACAAAATCAACATTTTTGAAAACTCTTTTGTCATCGCTGTAAACAAATCCCATTTCAAAAGAACGGACTGTTATTCCTGCATTTTTGCTATCAACAAGTATTTTTTCGGCTTTTTCATCATCTTCTCTGTTTTCTTTGGGAAGCTCTGCAATAGCCATAACCCTGCCTGCTGCAGTTGCACTTGAAATTGCAGAGGGTATTGTTCTTACAAGGTTTGTAAAGGCCGCTGAAAGTGTTGCTGACATCTGCAGAAACAAGGTCATTGTTCCGTAAGTTATATCACCGCTCCACAGTCTGTATACCGCCCACATAAAACAGAATGTTGCAACTGCCATACCTGTTGCAGACATTATTGTTGAATTTTTTATGGAAAATTTATTGTGAAGAAGCTGAACTTCTTTGTATTTTTCCTGAACAGATTCAAGTTTTTCTTTGTAGAAATCTGTGATTCCGAAAGATTTTATCACCTGCAGGTTATGGAAAGATTCTTCATTGAAAACCATCACGCCCGTACTTGCTTCACGGCTTTTCTTGATATACTCCCTCATTTTTCTCATGGTCGTACGGGAAATGAGAAGCATCACAGGTGCACTGATAAGAGAAATAACAGCAAGAACTCTGTCATAGTAAAGAATTATACCCAATGCACCGACAAAACGGAAAACCGCAGTTATAAAATTAGGCATCCAGCCAAGAACACTTGAAGAGACAAGACTTACATCATTGTCAATTCTGTTAAGCAGATCACCTGAATGGTATTTTGACATTTCTTCCCAATCAGCGTCCATAATTTTTCTGTAAATATCAGAACGGATTTCAAGGTCAACCTTAAGATTGATTTTAGCGGAAACTCTGTTTGTTACTGCACCGATTGCTATTTTTGCAATCTGCATTGCAATGTAGAAAACTCCGAGAGAAACAAGCAGTCCCGAATCCTTACCCGTTACGGCATCAATAATGTACTTTGAAAGCACACTTGCACCGTAAGACATTACAACACCGAAAACACCAAGTACTATGTACCACAGAATACTCCACTTATATTTCAGACCATAATTGTAAATCCAGCTGAGCTCGGCGAGAATTTCTTTTATTTCGCCATTCTTTATTTTTGTAATTAATTTTTTAAGAAATCTCACCTTTCTCACCTCACAGTAATTTATATTTTTTCAGAAGCTCTATTCTCTTCTGACCGATTTTCATACTTTCGATTGCAAGATTTTCTTTACCTTTTTTATTGTGCGAAATGAACCTGCCGATTCTTTTTGCATAAACATCAAAAATAAGCCACGGTTTTCTTTCAAGTTCAGGGCAAAGTTCAAGAAGCCTTTCTTTAGGTGGAAAAACAGTGTCAAACACAAGTCCCGCTTTCCCGAATTTTGAAGATGGACCTCTCTCTGCCATAGCAGAATGTACCATATGAACTGATGTTCTTCTTGCCTGAGTATGGTTGCCGTAAATTCCGCTTTCGATAATATCTTCAAGTAATTCTTCGGGACAATTTGTTTCGCCATTTACAGGAAGCGAAAAGCCAAGATATTTATTGCCGATAAAAACGAGGTCTGCAAGAAAACTTTCGCCCTTTATTTCTTTCAGGCAGGAACAAACATAACCGAAGTCAATTTCATCGTGATGTTTTTCCATATACAGAAGAATGTCACACACCATACGTATTCCGAAACCTGAAACTGTCAGATGCTTGAAAGCATGTAAAACAAGAAACAGAAAATGCTTTGTGTGGTCCATTGTTCTTATTGCCACATCCCCTGATTTTTCCTTACGGAAAGAATCAAAAACATCTTCAAAAAACTCGTTCATTTTTCTTCTGAAAGAATCTTCTGTACCAATAGGATTGAGATGGACTTCAAGTCTTAAATCACTATCCGGAGAAGTGTATGTAACTTCCTGAAGCAGTGATATCACCTTTTCGGACAAATTATCTTTATCAGGCTGAAAACCTTCCTTTTTCAGGAAAGTGTCAATCCTTGAAAAATCCTCTTTTTTTATGAGAATATCTTCATCACCTGAAATTCTGTAATCTCCCATTTCACCGTAAAGATTTCTGCAGATAAGACCTTTCATAACGAGAGGGTAAATCCCCTCATAATTCATTTTACGGTAGAGAATTTTGAAATTTTCAGTTCTTCTTATCTGCAACACCGCAGCAGACATAGCATCTCTTACTGCTGAAGAAAAAACCAGGTGTGATATGAATGCTTCGTTGTCTTTTTCGCTCTCAACAATAAGGGGTAGAACCTTGTGCAGTTTTGCAATTTTTACAAGACTTTCAGGGTCAACATCTGCAGGGAATTTTTCCGACTCTTTGCCGTGAATTGCTCTCTTCAGAACAGACAAAAAATCGACTATGTTTTTCTCCACACACACCACCCCCAATTATACAGAATATATTATACACTATATCGACATCAAGTGCAATATTTTTACAACATTTTGTTGATATATACAATTATTTCTGATCTCTGAAAAAACATTTGACTTTTAATTGTCTATCGTGTAAAATTACAGAGTGTAGTAGTATGGGGAAGTGTATGAAGGAGTGTAAGACTTGCAGAAAATCTACCGTTCAAAAGAGGGCTACATAAGACGTAATATCGCAAACAGTGAGGTAATAATCCCTATCGGTGGTAACGTTGCAGATTTCAACGGATTTATCGAGCTTAACTCTACTGCAGCTTTCATATGGGACAAACTTTCATCAGGCACTTCAAAAGAAACGTTGCTCGATGAAATGTGCGGATTTTTCGAAGATATCAGCAAAAAAGAAGCAATGGAAGATATCAATGAATTCTTTGAAATCCTCATTGAAAACAAGATGATTGAGGAAATAAAATGAGAAACGAGTTTAATCTCAATTCACTAAGAAATCCTATTGATGCCACATTTGAATTAACTGTCAGATGTAATATGCACTGCAAAATGTGTATGTTCAGACAAAACGGCATTGAAAACAAGGAACTCACCGCTGAAGAGTGGATAAAGATAAGTGAAGATGCCGCAGAAATGGGAACAGGAAGTCTTCTGATAACAGGCGGAGAGCCTATGCTCAGGCAGGATTTCTGTGAAATATATGAAGGCATTTACAAAAACGGCTTCATAATCACTCTTTACACAAATGCCACCCTTGTTGACGACAGAATAATGGCTGTTCTCAAAAAATATCCCCCTCATAAAATCGGCATTTCCATATACGGTGCTTCACCTGAAACATACAAAAAAGCATGCGGTAATGATAGTTTTTTTGAAAAAGCCGTTGAGGGTGCAAAAAAGCTTATTACCCTCCCCTCTGTTGTTGAATTCAGAACAACAATTATTGAGGATAATTACGAAGATGTTGATAAAATTGAAGAACTTATAAAGAATGAATTCGGTGAAAAATATCAACTTGTTATGACAAGAATGGTGCTCAATGCCGTCAGAGGCGGTTGTGCAGACGTTTCTTCCTGCCGTCTTTCACCTGAAAAGAATGTTCTTCTCTCACATCATAAAGCAATTTCAAAACTCCGCGAAATTGTCGGAGAGAATTTTGATATAAAAAATGTCCGTTTCAGATTTGAAAAGAAAAATACTGATTGTGAAAATTACAGTCAGAATAATGCTTCTCTTCTCGGTTGCAGCGGCGGCATGCGTTCATACTGCGTTACCTTTGACGGACAGCTTCAGGCATGCCAGGCGTTGGGGCAATTCGCAACCGATG
Source organism: Acutalibacteraceae bacterium (assembly GCA_045532395.1). Lineage (GTDB taxonomy): Bacteria > Bacillota > Clostridia > Oscillospirales > Acutalibacteraceae > SIG575. The sequence continues at coordinate 3,995 of JAZSFV010000189.1, read as the reverse complement.
TCAGAAATGATGGTCTGAAAAAGGCCTGGGAAGATTTCCCTCAGGCAGTTAAACTGCCCACTATGAATGAAAAATGTAAAAACTGCGGAATAACAGATTTTTGTCAGTGTTGTCCCGCTTCACGATATGCAGAAACCGGCAGTGTCTCAGGTTTTCCCGAATACGCTTGCCGTGATGCACAGTTGAGTTACGCTTTGGTTGAAAGGAAGATTTCGGAATGAAGTACGAAAAACCAAAAATTAAATTTGTAAAAACTCAGATGGAAAATTCTGTTTCCGCTATCTGCTGGGCTTATGCCACAGGTCATCTGGGTTCTTCTTTCTATTATGACTCATCAGGTCCCGGATATGTTGAACTTGTGGTTTCAAGTACAACAGGCGGTTGCAACGGTGCGATAATTGAGGTTGTAGGCTATCACGATGGTGCTACATATGAAGATGGTCAGGAGGCTCTCGAAAGAATCCCCATATTCGGCGGCGGTAACAGAGCTGAGCCTTACAAGAACTCGCCTTTCGAAAAAACCCCTGATTCCTCATGGAGTTAAATTATGGAAAAGTTACTTAAAACAGGTCCCGTGGTGATTAAACTGCGGGATTTTTCTACACAAAACCACTGGTCCTTATGGCAATGGAAGCTTGAACCCTTCACAACAAAAGAGAATACGACTTCACAAATTGATATTTCCTTCAACCTTTCACAAAAACCTGACACAAACGATATTTTATATGAAGAAAAATCAGGCTTTTATAAAAAATGTGTATACTCTTGTGGTGATTCAGTCGAACTGCACACCCTTGAGAACAAAGAAAAAACTTTTATTGCTTTCAGCAAGAAAGACAACGAAATAAAACTCGTAGTTGACGAAACAGATTCTGATTTACAGGCACCTTTTGAATTTTTGAGCCGTGTTATAATTCACACCCTACTGAATGAAAATATTCTTTCATTTCACGGTGTACTTCTTGAACACGACGGAAAGGGAATTATAATTTCCGCACCTTCTGAAACAGGAAAAACAACTCACGCTCATTTCTGGCGCGATAACAAAAACGCTATTATTCTCAACGGTGACAACGCGTGTTGTTATAAAAGTGATAAATGGAACGCTTTTTCTCTGCCCTGGAGCGGTACAAGCGGGGAATGTGTAAATAGAAGCGTGCCCGTAAAGGCTCTGGTTATTCTGAAACAAGGCACTGAAAACGTTGCAACAAAGCTTGAAAATCTCGATGCGTTTTCCTATGCATTTTCAAATGTTCAATATCCGTCATACAACAAAGAAAAAACAGAAAAAGCAGTTGATTTGCTTTCCGATTTTTTCAAAGATATCCCTGTTTTTCTTTTTGAATGCCGTAACGAAAAAGAATCCGCTGATACGCTTGAAAAAGTGTTGGAGGAAAGCTTATGAGCATGAAATATGAAGAAAAAAAGCTCATTGACAATACTGAATTCATCTCTGCCGTAAAAGAAACTCTTAATAGCGGTCTTGCGGTGAAATTCACCGTAACAGGTATGAGTATGTGGCCTTTTTTTACAAGCGGAAGAGACAGCGTTACTGTAAAAAAATGCACCTTTTCCGAAATCAGAAAAGGTGACATTGTTCTCTTTTCACCTGCGGAAAACACACATATTCTCCACAGAGTCATCAAAAAAAATGATACAAGCTTCATTACTGCAGGTGATGGAAACGCTTTCAAAGACGGTATTTTCACTCCTGATAAAATAATTGCCAGAGTTAGTAAAATACATAGAAAAGACAAAACTTTTTCTGCAGATAAAATGACCTTCCGTTTTCTTTCTTTTATGTGGATGTTAATTTTCCCTGTCAGGAAACCGTTTCTCGCAATACTAAAAAAAGCAAAAAAACTTTAACACATTAAATTACAATTCATGATTATAAAACAGTCCGTGGCTTTACTGATGCCACGGACTGTTTTTTTGCTTCATCAAAGCAATATTCAATAATTTTTTCATTACAGGTCATATTTCTCCGCTGCTTTCTGCAGGGCGGTTTTTATATCATTTACAAGGTTTTCGGGAGATGTGACAGTTATATGCTCTGCGTACTGCAAAGCCCAGAATTTCATCGCCATTAAGCTGACTTTTACTTCTGCAGTAACTTCATCTTCTGTTTCGTCTGTGAATTTCACGTCTTTTCCGAACCAGTCGATAATTTCAGAAACGATATATTTTTTTGCTTTGAACTGAATTCTTTCTGTCTTATCGGAAAACATATAAATATGCTCTGCCATGTGTCTTGGCAGGTCAAGTCCGTTTTCAAGACCTTTTACTTTTTTCATCGGCTTTGCAGTTGTATCGAGAAGTCGGATTCCCGTAATTCTGTCAACTCTGTAATTGGCGGAATTATGATACTTATCGTGGTTGCATACAAGGTAATATCTGCCGTTTGTTGCCACCATCTGATAAGGATTTACAATGTATTCTCTGTTATCACCCTTGCTGTTTCTGCGGGGGTGTTGCTTTTTGTCGGTACCGTAATCGTTATAGTTAAACGCTACCTGTCTGCCTTTGCTGATTGCCTCATCAAGGACATCAATTGTATAAAAAAGTTCTTTGTTTCCAGGAAGATTTTCAGGGAGATTACGGATATGTTTCACTTTTGAACGGAAATATCTGTTTGAAAGACCTTCGATTTTCTCAACAAGCTCTTTACACTGAGAATAAAGAATGTGCTTTGAAAACAGAAGACTGTCTACCAAAAGACGGAGTTCAGAGTCTGTAAAATCACGTACAAAGTAGAAATCAGAAAGAATTACGCTTTCTTCAAGTTCTCCTTTTTTGTTCTTGACCATTCTCACCGCTTCACTGTATTCAATATCATAACCGAATTCAATCAGATTCATAAGATTTCTCTTGACTGCCTTGCGGTCAACTTTCATTTCGTATTCCGTTTCAAGAATTTCTGCAATTTCTTTCTGGCTTAGTCTGTGGTCTTCATCGGTATATTTTTTAAGTATATCGAGAATGTTCATAATAATAAGTTTTTTCGGTTGCATTGTGTCCATGTCTGTCACCTCATAAATTCATTTTATCACCTTTGACAACATTATGCAATATGTGATGGTACATTTTCGGTACATCATTTCAAGTATAGTCATTACAGAAACATGAAAGGCGGTACTGTTATGGCTAAAAGGAAATCAAGCGACGAAAACAGAGAAATTGATGTCTTTACTGAATTTTTCAAAAATCTGTTGGATTGGCAGGACAGACTTTCCGTTGAAGACCTTGGTGTTGCCATGGAGTCTCTGGCAGTTGCACAACGTGAACTTGAAAGAAAAGCTCTTCTCAAGAAACAAGAAGAAGAGGAAAGAAAAAGAATTGAAAAAGCAAAAATCAAACAAGAAGCCCACGAAAAACATGTGGCAGAAGTCACCTGCATGGACCTGCCACTCGATTGGGAAAATCTTTTCGCCGGAGATGAACGTGCTGCAGGTGTTCATACTGAGAGCATCCCAGATGCACTCATAATCTGCTTAAACACTTTGGGAAGAGTTGACATTGAATATATCTCAGAAATCACAGGGAGAAGCTACAAGGAAGTTATAGAAACTCTGAAAGGCTCAATTTATCAGAATCCATCCACATGGGACGAATGCTTCTATAAAGGTTGGGAAACTGCAGATGAATATCTTTCAGGTAATGTTAAAAGAAAATGGAAAATTGCCAAAAAGGCAACAGGGAAATACAAGGGTTATTTTGATACAAACGTAGAATCTCTTGAAAAAATTCTGCCTGACTCAATCGCCTGTGAAGATATATATGTTACTCTCGGCTCTCCCTGGATTCCGCCTGATGTTATAGACTGTTTTATTGATGAAATTTTCTGTCCCATACATAAAGTTATGTATATTGATAACTCTGCAGACAACTCCACATCACAGACAGTAAAGCACGATGAAATGACAAGCACATGGGAAATCGCCTTCAAAAGCCGATTCAATCTTTCAAGATTGGCAACAATAAGCGAATCCACC
>JAZSFV010000169.1:0-2390 GCA_045532395.1 Acutalibacteraceae bacterium | reverse complement strand
CTAAAAACATCTGACAAATAATCAGTAAGGAGTTGTATTTCTTTTTAAATGGTGATATAATGTTATTACTAAAATTAAGGAGGATTTTTTATGAATTCAATTAAAAAATACGTAGCAGAATTCATCGGCACATTTGTGCTTGTTGTTTTTGCTTGCGGTACTGCTGCAGTTACAGGCTGTTCAACAGACGTTAAAAACGTAAGTTACTTACTTACTGCACTTGCTTTCGGTCTTGTAATCGTGGCTATGGCATACTCTATCGGCAACATTTCAGGTTGCCACATCAACCCTGCTGTTTCAATTGCTATGCTCGTAAACGGCAAAATTTCAATCAAAGATTTTGTTGGCTATATTCTCGCTCAGTTTGCCGGCGCAATTGCAGGTGCTGCAACACTTTTTGGCATTTTCGGCAAAGAATTAACTAAAGAAATCGGCCTTGGTGCTAACGGACTTTACAACAATGACCCCATAGCTTCATTTATCATTGAAATAATTCTTACTTTCGTATTTGTTATCGCAATCCTCGGCGTTACATCAAAGAAAGAATACAGTGGTTCTGCAGGCATCGTTATCGGCCTTACACTTACACTTGTTCACATTTTCGGCATTCATTTCACAGGAACATCTGTAAACCCTGCCCGTAGCCTTGGTCCCGCTATCTTCGTTGGCGGTGAAGCACTTGCAAACGTATGGGTATTCCTTGCAGCTCCCCTTATCGGTGGTCTTCTTGCTGCACTGGTTTACAAATTTCTTGCTCCTGAAGAAGAATAATAAAGGTTTATAACAAAAAGCCGTCTTATCACATGATATGACGGCTTTTTCTCTTTCAATCTATTGCATAATAAACTGCCTTGGAGTAAAATAAACATATATAACTTAAGAGGACAGAATTATATGAAAATCATATCTTTACTTGAAAATACAGCTTTAAACGATTCTTTCAGGGCTGAACACGGTCTTTCCCTTTACATTGAAACTGAAAAACATAAAATTCTCTTTGACATGGGGCAGACTGACCTTTTTCTGAAGAATGCAGAAACATTGGGAATTGACTTGAAAAATGTCGATATCGCCGTGCTTTCTCACGGTCATTACGACCATGGCGGAGGACTTGAAACTTTTCTGAACACAAACAAGAAAGCCCCCGTATATATAAGCCGATACGCTTTCGGAGATTACTATAACGGCACAAGTAAATACATAGGTCTTGATAAATCTTTAAAAGAAAACGACAGACTTATTTTTACCGATAACGAAACTCAGATTGACGAAAATCTTGCTCTTTATTCGTGCAATACAAACCAAAAAGATTATCATCTTGGCAGTTTCGGGCTTACCGAACTTAAAAACAAAGAATGTATCCCTGATGAATTTCTTCATGAACAATATCTTCTCATTAAAGAAAATTCAAAAAGCGTGCTGATAAGCGGTTGCTCCCACAAGGGAATACTTGATATTACAAAATGGTTTTCACCAGATATTCTTGTAGGCGGTTTTCACTTTTCAAAGCTCTCTCTTGATGAAACTCTTTTATCATATGCGGAGTATCTGGGCAGTTTCCCTACCCGCTTTTATACCTGCCATTGCACAGGTACAGAGCAATACGAGTTTATGAAAAAGAAAATGGATAATCTGTTTTACCTTTCCTGCGGAGAAAAGATAGAAATCAACTAATTCACAAGCATTTCGTTGATTTTGCCCTTTGGCTTTACACCTGAGGCGCGGGATACAATTTCACCGTTTTTTATCACAACAAGGAAAGGTATTCCCGAAACGCAGAATTCTGTCACCAATTCAGGCTCTTCATCCACATTTATTTTTCCTATGAGAACATCAGGATTTTCTTCTGCAACCTTTTCAAGAACAGGCGCCAAAGTTTTGCACGGTGCGCACCATGATGCATAAAAATCGAGAAGAATTTTCTTGTTACTTTTAAGAATATCCTGAAAATCTGATTTGTTTATCTCAACTATTGCCATATACAACACTTCCTTTATTTTTGTACGTTTATTATGCGTAAAAAACTCTGCTTTTCTTCCATAAATTATTGAAAAATAAAGGGTTATATGATACCATTAAATTACTAAATTCAAAGGATGATTTTTCATGAAAAAAAGAATTATTGTCGCAGGTGGCGGACACGGTGGTATTGCAACTGCCATGCTCCTTGCACAGAAAGGCTATGACGTTACTGTTTTTGAAAAAAATTCAAGAGAAAACATGGGTCATGACTGGACAGACATCTTTGATAAAAAGGGATTTACATGCCTCGGACTTCCCTTACCTGATGAACGTCTTTATAAATTCAAACACGATATGACCTTTTACGGAATGTCTATGCGTACACCCGTAACCCAGCATGTACCATATGACCAGCTTGAAATCCAGAT
>JAZSFV010000130.1:0-6060 GCA_045532395.1 Acutalibacteraceae bacterium | reverse complement strand
CCTCAGTCATCTCCGATGACAGCTCCCTTTACACAAGGTGGCCGTAGTTTTTCTTTTTATTTAGAGAAATAAACTATAATTCAAATATCAGAACTGATGAATAAAATAAAAAATGCAGAAGAAGTTTTGGTTCGCTTCTTCTGCATCCTTTGGTTGTTTTTGGTTGTTTTGTGTCTTTTGTAATTTTTTCTGTAATGTCTTTTTTTACTTTAATGTTTGCTTTTATAAATATTCCCGGGTGTGGTAAAGGTTGACAAATTTCTTTTCGTTTTTCTCTGCATATCGCAGGGTCTGATATGCGCCGCCTGAATTGTTTTTCACATAAACAACGACAAGGTCTGACCTATCAACCATATCTCTGTTCCTTGTGGTGAAAGCACTTTTGAAATTCCGGTCAGCACAAGCTTCGCAGATTTCTATGGAATCATAATAGTTTTCAAATGATTCGATGTTGTTTCTCAACTCGGCAGTTTCGTAAGGGAGGACAAGAGTGAGAAAAACGTTTTCAGAATAAGTTTCCTTTTTAAGCCTTCTGACAACTGATGCCGCCATCAGGTCGAACTCTCCGTTTCTGCCAACAAGGAACTCAACTTCCCTGTTTTCCTGAATAATAATACGGAGAAGTTCATATAGTTTCTGCTCAACAGGTTGGGCATCTTCAATTGTTCTGTGCCCGAAAAGGCTAACGGTTAATTTGTCTGTCATTTTCTCACACCCAAAAGGTATTTGCCGATGTCTGTTATATTACATCGGCAAAGATAAATTTATTTAGCAGCAGCTGATATATGATGATGTAATCAACTCAGCGTTTGTGTAGTCACATCTGGTGCATGCTTCCGTGTCATAAATTTCACGTAAACATCTGGGGGCTGTGGCTTTTGCTTTATGTGTTATTGTTGTGATAACAGAGGATTCAAGCTTATGACCGAAAAGAGTACACATAAGTCCATAAGTAGCTACATCTTTATCGTTATCACTAAAATAATGGGCAATAATTTTATTGCGATATTCTTCTGATGTATTTGAGTCAAAAACAAACTCTGTTTCATTTACTGTAACTGTAACGGTGTTTTTATTTGTATCTTCAGCAGAAACTGAAACTGACATTATCAAAAAAAGTGATATAACTACCATTACAAGCGAAATCATTTTTTTCATATTAATTAATCTCCTTCAGATTTTCAATAATTCTGAAAAGATTATCTTCTGTATCGGATTTTATGCGGTAAACATTGTTTTTATAGAAAAAATTTGCCTGTACATACTGTGGAGCTATTTCATAATATATCAAATAACCCGCAATTTCTTTTCGTACACAATCCTTTTTCACATCTTCAGCCAAAACAGTATTGATATCAATATCAATGCTATACTCAGGTGTATTACAATGCATAACATACAATTCCGATTTATCATCTTTTACATACCATATTTTGACAATCTTTTCATTTTCAGGTAACCAAGTGGGATATAAAATCTCAACACCCTCGTCTTTTACAAGTTCTTCAATTGAGGAATATTCCTTGGTTTCATTTGGTTTTATAAATGTTATATTATCATGTTCCATGGTTTCACCGTCAAGCAGTTCGTAAAGGGATTCTCCCATTTTTCTGAACATTTCGCTGAAGGTGTTGCCCGATGCAACAGATATAATACCAAAGAGTGCAATAAGTACCGCAAGCACGGCTGCGATAATTGCAAGTCGTTTCGCTCTTACTTTTCTCTTAGCATAAGAGTTCAAAGCAGTTACCTTGCCTTTGAACGGTATTTCTTTTACTCTTTGTTCAATTTCTTTTTTCGTCAGTCTTTCTTTTCCTTCAAGCTCCATAAGAAAATCGACGCACTCTGTTACCAGGTCACTGTCCATTTCTTTATAATCCTTTGCGGTTTCAAGCAGAATTATCACCATAAGCTTGTCCTTTAAGGTCTGTTTTGCTGCAGACATATCGCGTTCGTCTCTCATGGAATTGTCCACCTCCTGTTTTATTTAAAATAAATATGTACCCTCCCTTCATAGATATATGAAGGGAATCCTGTTTTGTCACGCAAAAAATTTTTATTTTTACAAAAAATTTATAATTTCATAACAAGCAGTAAGAGAGCCATAAACATAAATGATGCTCTTTCCTTGATTTTCACTCTGAGTCTGTAAACACGGGACCTTACTGCGTGTTCAGAAATATCAAGAGCTTTTGCAAGTTCTGCATATTCCAGATGTTTTGTATAAACCAGTTCGAAAAGTTCAAGCTCTTTTTCGTTCAGTGAAGAAAGAATGCTCTGTTTCTTTTCTTCAAGCTCGTCGTCGGTTATTTTATTATCCTCTTCCATCTCATAGAGAATATCCGTGCTTGTCTGTGTTTCGTTGACCGTTCCGAAGATAAGCTCCTTTTCCCTTTTGGCGATGTGTCTGAACTGTTCCTTTATTTTATTATTGGCTACAGAAAACAACCAGGATTTAATAGAACTATCTTCAAGGTCACTATATTTCTCCTGAAAGAAAAGAAACACCTCCTGAGTAACATCAGCGGCATCTGCTTCTCTTTTGAGCCTTGATAAACAAAGATGATACACGTCATCGTAGTATAAACCGGCAATTTCAGTTGCTCTTTCGGCGCTTATCAACTTATATCAATCCTTTTCGTCATAATTTTACATATCTGTAAAATTATAACAGTTTAGTAAATTTATGTCAAAGAAAGTTTTTACACTATAAATTCTTGTTAACAAAAATAATGTGGATTTTGCTCAATTTATATTGTACTTCTGCACAATTAAACAAGTCAATATTTGTCGAAAACAGAGAAAGTTTGAAAAATCAATATTTCTCGCGAAATAAACCGTCATTTCTTACATTTATATACAGGAATCAGTATATATAAAGGCGGTATTTTATGGGTTCGGCAGTGATTGAAAAAGAGGAAACAAAATTAAAATTGATTGAGTTTCTGGAGCAGAATAATATTGAATATAATCTTTGTGAGTGTTGCGGTTATGAAAGATTCTGTATTGATTTAGACTCTGACTGCAAATCAGAAATAATTGTTCAGGCAAGCAACAAGGATATCCGTAAAATTCATCCACACGAAATTCTATATATAGCCATTGAAAACAGAAAGTCTGTTCTTTATCTTACCCACGGAAATGTTGAAACAAATCAACATTTGGAATATTGGAAAGGTATTCTTGACCCTGAAGCATTCGCACAGCCTCATCACAGTTTTATCGTTAACCTGAATTATGTCGATGAGGTTACCAAAGAATTTGTGAAAGTAAAATACTATGATAAAGAATATTCTGTTTATACTTCATCTCGCAAAATCGGCTCTTTCAAAAAGGCGTTCTTAAAATTTAAAGAAAGATAATATAACAAAAAAGAACATCACTTCAGACTTTTGACTGAGGTGATGTTCTTTACGTTATAACTTTTGTAAACAGCAATTAAATATGGTTTTGAAAGGTGTATTTTCGCCATAACTACGTTAAAAGCCTTTGAAATAACCTCGTATTTCTGCAGTCTTTTGCCTTGTTATGACAAAAATCTCCGCTTTCAAAACTGCTTTGCATCTGAAATACAATAGATTGCGTGCAGTCAGGGATTTCTTCTCTGCAGGTATACTGTCGTATACCAAAGAGAAAAATACATGAATGTGCGTGAGATATTGCATTTCAGACATATTGAAATGCTGTTTGCAAAAGTTCACGTTTTTGTAAAAAATCCATACACTTTTGACTTTTCGGGCAAATTCCAAAGTTCTTCCGTGGATTGCAATCAACTGAGGATTTATTATTCTCAGGAAACAATTCAAAGGAGAAATCAAAATGAATGATGTGGAAAATTTAGGAGAACGAATTAAAATTCTCAGACTTATGATGAAAGAAACGCAGGAGGAATTTGCAGAATATTGCGACATCAGTTCAGAAACCGTAAGTCTGCTTGAAAGAGGATGTTTTTCCCCAAGATTGGAAACATTAAAAAAGATTTCCGAGCATACTCATCTGACTATCGGAGCACTGTTTAACGATTATTTGTACATAATCGAACAAGACGGCAGCATCGAATCATATATCACTTACGGCATCAAAGTTTATAAAAACAACAAAGTAATAAAAACTGTTCCGGGGGTATTCCTTAACAAAACGGATGCTATTGAATTTATTGCTACCTGCAACAGAATACAACTCAGCCCTGTTCATCTGGAAAATTTTATTGAGGATAACTTATGAAAAGTTTGACTTTGTGGTTATTCATCTATCGTCGGATTCTCCACCTGAAGATTGACGGGGTTAAAGTTATCCCCACCGTGATTTGACACGATGGGGATTTTGTTCTTTCTGATGTCATGAAATTACATTTTAACCTTCTGACCTTTTGGCAAAAAGTTCACTTGGTTTCCCGGCCCTGCAGATAAGGTGGATAGCTTTGTGAAATTTATCGGTGTGCCGATTGATGATTGACGATTAAAACCGAACAACACATGAAGATACCCGTGGAGTTCATAAAAACCCACGGGGTGCTGTTGTACCAGCGATATTCATATCGTTAATAATCCAAAAGATTTACCATATTATCAGATGTGAGATCTTCCATAAACTTGCTTTCTTCTGCTATTGCCATAAGTTCAATATTATTCTTTTTGCAGAATTTTTTTATAAGTTTGCAATTAAAAAGAGAGTTTATTTCTGCTTTCAGCTCATTAAACACTGCGTTTATCTGATGTGATGCTTTGCTATCAACAACGGGCTTAAAGAACAGATAAACAAGTTTTGCATATTTGCCTTTGTTATAATTTGCAATACCCAGCAAATGACAGATAAACTGTTTGACATCGAAACGCGAGTTTTCCTTTTCAATTCCGAATGCGCTCAAAGGCAACTCAAAATCCCCGTCAGGTTCTTCTGAAGATGAAACAATTTCGCTGAATATATTATTCTCTTTAAAATATTGCCAATATACTTTTTTCATTTTGATTTTGTGGCTGTCAAAAATCTCGTGGCACTTGGCTTCAACAAAAACATCACATTCCTTATCAGCAATATATGCATCCAGTTGAGGAGCAGTAGAGCTTCCGAGGAAAATTCTGCATTCTTTTTCAAACTCAACCTCATCTTTTGTAACTGTTCTGCCTGGGATAAGAACCGCCGTTCCATTTCTCAACGCGAGGTAACAAAATCGTGATGACGAAGCAACGCTTGCCATTTTAGGCGGAAGCATACCATATTTTCCTTTCTTTTCAGTAAGTTCTCCGCCTTTTCCACCCTGATTTTCAGATACATCGCTATCTCCACAAAACTTTTTATAATGGTTTAAATAACCTGATTCCATTTCTTTAACAAATTTATCAAAGATATTTTTATTGTAGTATTCCTCATAAAGGAAATCGCCTGATTTATATTTAAAAGAATCTTCAGGCACACCTGAACCAATTAAATTTTGTCTGATAATTTCATCGAATTTGCGTTTGGACAAGCGTTTACCTGTTGTAACCCTTTTTACTGATGGTAAATATTTTACCTCACTGAACCAATCAGTTACTTCTTTTGGTATAAGCGGATTCATATAAGGTTTTTTATAAAAAAATCCTTTTCTGACTTTTTCACTTACCTCAAAAGCTTCATCTTCTGACAAACCGCAATCAACAAGATAATCTTTTAAAAATTCACGACACTCAAAAAAATTACCGCAAATAACAGAATATATTTTGTGTTCTTCTATCACATAGAAAGGTTTACTGTTCATCAATACCATAATCTTTTTAAGCCATGGTCTGTTTTCCATCATCTCTTTATGCTGTTCACCGTTAAGGAAAACAAGAGGAGAAGCGACAACATTTGTTTCAGGTGGCAATCCGAAATCCTTAAGCAGTTTTTCTGTATCAACGGTTTTCATATATGTAATACCTTCAAGGACGCAACGAAGCATTGTTTCTTTACTGTCAGATTTTTTGAGTTCAAGGATATAAAGTGTTTTACCATCATAGGAAAGTAAATCTATTTTGCCAGCAACATCTTCAGAAGTGTTTTTCAGCGGTGTCTGATAGTCGATAATTTCACCGATGAAAT
>JAZSFV010000151.1:0-8135 GCA_045532395.1 Acutalibacteraceae bacterium | reverse complement strand
TAACGTAGACTTCTGTCACGTAGAAGGCGAAGTAGTAATCGAAAACGAAGTAGCAGCTGATTGTGTAAACAATGGCTCATACGACGAAGTAGTTTACTGCACAATCTGTGGTGAAGAACTCTCAAGAGAAACAATCACTGTTGACGCACTCGGTCACACAGAAGTAATCGACGAAGCAGTAGCAGCTGATTGTGTAAACACAGGTCTCACAGAAGGTTCACATTGTGAAGTTTGCGGTGAAGTACTTGTAGCACAGGAAGTTGTAGACGCACTCGGCCATACAGAAGGCGAAGAAGTAGTTGAAAACGCAACAGAAGCTGACTGCGTAAATGGCGGCTCATACGATAAGGTAGTTTATTGTACAGTATGTGGTGAAGAAATTTCACGCACAACAGTTACAGTAGACGCACTCGGACATACAGAAGAAACAACAACAGTAGATGCAACATGTACAGTTGATGGTTCAATTACAACAGTATGTACAGTATGTGGCGAAACACTTTCAACAGAAACAATTCCTGCACCCGGTCATACAGACGGTGAATGGGTAATTACAAAAGAACCAACTGTAGAACAAGCAGGAGAAAGAACACTTTACTGTACAGTATGTGGTGAAGTTATTGCAACAGAAGAAATTGCAGCTATCAAGTTAGTAGCAGACCGTGTTCACACTGTAACAAGTGAAGGCAACAATATCACCTTTGATGCATGCACAAATGCAAACAACATAGCAATTGCTAAGAAGACAGCAGACGGCAGAGAAATCAAGATAGATACAAACGGTACAATCGTTGGTGAAAACTCAGCACGTACAAAGTATGTTGTTTACTACAAGAACTGGATCAAAGCAACAGAAGAAGAACGTACAGTAACACTTACAGTTGACGGTGTAGAATACAACCTTACATTCAACTTCACAGACAGAGAACTTGAAGCAAACGACGTAGTTCTCAAACTGAAACATGCAGGTATATCTGTAGATAACGATAACAACGTTATCACAGTCACAGTACCTAAAGGAACAGAAACATTTGAACTTAACGAAATTTCAAGACAGTGCGAAGAGTTCGTATATTCATTGGAAGAAGATGAAAACGTAACTTACAAACCTGTAGCAGGAAATTCAAGAGGCTCATTTGAAATTTCATCAAACGGTGCAGCTGAACTTACAAAGACAATTATTGTCAACGGTAACAGATACTGCAAGGAAGTATACACACTCCATGTAATATTCGTAACAATCGAAGTTGAAGATGCACTTAAACCTCTCCGTGGTACAGTTTCAATGGAAACAGATGAAACAGGAGATGAATACATTAAGGTAACAATGAGCGATGGCCAGTCATCAGTAGGTATCTACAAAGATACAATCGGTGATGAAACAACAAACGTTGTAGTAGAAATCACAGAAGGTAAGATGACAGAAAAAGACAACTTGTATGTAGCATACAAGAACGGAAACACAAGTAATCCTAAGGGTGTTGCAACAATCTACCTTGCAAACGGCGGTGAAGTACAGTACGACATCGTATTTGATATGGGATTTGAAGGCGGTTCAACAGAAACTGATCCTGTAGACGAACTTAAACTCATTCGTTCAACATTATCAGTTGATGAAGACGGAACACTCAGAATTACAAGAAACGCAGGTCTCGCACAGTCAGCAGGTAACGGTTTCTATGCAACAACAAAGAGTGGCGCAGCAGTGACATTCACAGCAGAAAACGGAACAATCTACGCAGGCAGAACAGATGCATTCGTAGCATATCTTACACAGAACACAACAAACGTTAAGGGTGTAATCAGCTACGCACTTGCAGATGGCACAGTAGTAGAGTACAACGTAATTATCGACATTGGCCTTGGTGATCCCTCAGGCGAAGAACCTGAAGAACCCGAAGTTCCCGCATACGACGTAGCAGCAGACCTTAAACTTATCCGTGCTTCAGCAAGCGTAACTGAAAACACAGTTACAATTACTGTAACACCCGGTAAGACAATGGCTGGTGTATATGTAACAACAGCAAGCGGAGCAACAGTAGAAATCAAAGATGCAAACGGCGTATTTGCAGACAGAACAGATGCATATGTTGTTTACAAGACATCAAATACAGCAAATGTTGAAGGTGTAATGGTAGTAACACTTGCAGACGGCACAGTTTACGAATACAACGTAATCTTTGATATTGGTCTTTAATTCTCGGGCTTTTAAACTTAATATTTAATTCCTGAAAACGGGGCGGTTGTCGCAAGACAATCGCCTTTGTTTTTGCTTTAAAAATAACTCCTGAATATTTTTATTAAAAGCAAATATTAAACTTTTTTTGGAATAATGTTTGTCATCTTCATTTTTTTTTGCATTCTTGATATTGACGGAGTGAAAAAATGGTGCTATAATTACGATGTATAATTTTAATTATAATAGGTTGACTGTACGCAAAAAGTATACAGATTTTATTCATGGGGCGGTCAGGTGTGTTAATCTGTGTCAGTGCGATTTAAGTTAACCTGAATTACAAACAAATATCAAAGAATTTTCGAAACATTTAAGGAGATGATACAGAATGAAAAAATCCTCAAAAAGATTATTGGCATTTTTACTTTCTTTGATTTTGATTCTGACTACGGTAAGCGTAGGTTTCTTCGGAGTTACAGCATCTGCTGCTTCAACATCCGTAACAAAAACAGACAACGCAATTATTGCAGTTCCTGAAACTGTTTATATGACACCATCTACAGGTGAATCAAAAACAGGTCAGTACTATGTAAACAACATCCTTACCTCAGGAAGTTCTTCTGTAGAACTTGAAGCGAATGGTGCAAACACAAATGGTTATGTTCGCTTCTATATTCCCGGAGCAAAGGATGTATCTATCGCAGTTAACACTATAACAGGTGGTATCGGCGACATTGTGCTTGCCGGTGCAGGTGCAACAAGCGGTACGTTTGAAAATCAGTCCTACGGTTCGTTGATTGATGCCAATGGATTCTTCCAGTTCGATGGTGCAGGCTTATACATCAACGGTACTGGTCTTACTGCAGGCAACACTGCTCTTGCTGAATGGGTATTCACAATCACAATGAACGACGGTTCAGTAAGAAAGTATTATGCTTATTCAACACTTTATGCACCTTACTATCAGCCTGTTGGTGCATCAACATGGTGTGAAACTCAAAGCTTTAACAGATCCACAATGTCTTCTGCTTTGTGGGTTGACGGTGTTCATGGTTTCACCGCAAGTACTTTAGCAAATGCAAGTCCATATTATCCACGTACAGACAACTTCCTTCCCATGATAGGAGCATTCTATAATTCCGGATTCAACAACAGAGCTTTTGACCAAGACTGGGTTCAATCAGGTAGTAACGGACTTGGTGCCACTGTTGCATACAGAAGTGGTGGTAGCGGTAGTTACCATCGTAGTGTAAGTGCAGTCAGCCCCGTGGCTAATATTACAGTTGATACCAGCCGTTACGATAATTTCAATCAGATTCCTAACGTTAAGATAGGCTTTATGATTACCAGTTCCAATGGTACTCAAAATGGCGAATGGTATGTATCAAACTATACAGGTTCCGTATCAAATGGCGGTTCCAGTGGTAGTAACAGAGATAACGTTGGTGCAAATGACTTTAACAATAATAAAGGCACAGTGCTTAAGTCAGGTGGAGAAAAAAATTGCACCCTGAAATTTCATGAAGCTTTAAGTATTGCTGTAAGTTCAGGTACTATACAGCTTAAAGGTGCCGCCAGAGGCGATCACGACAGTGGTGCGATTGATACTTCTGCGTGGAACACTAACTATCTTCAGATTAATGTTACAGGCACAAATAAAAACGAACTCCGTCAGGCAGTTCTCAAAGGTACTTCACTTAACGCTAACAACTATACAAGCGAATCCTGGAATAATTACCTTACAGAACTCCGTGCAGCAGCACAGGCTCTTGGTAATCCTTCAGCAACTGCAGCGGCAACAACAATCCTTACAAGTAAGATGAATGCTCTCCAGACAACTGTTACATTTAATGCAAATGGTGGTACAGTTAACGGTTCTTCATCAGTATCTTACAACGTAACAGTTGGTGCTGACCCAACTTTACAGGTAAACCTTTCAGCTTACACACCTGTAAGAGATGGTTATATATTCAGAGGTTGGGCAACATCAGCTTCTGCAACAAGCGGTTCAACAGGTACAGTTACAGCTAACCTTAAACCCACATACTATGCTACATGGGAAAAGATTTATCATGTAACATACGATAACCTTATTGATTTCAGTCAGTGGAATACAAAGACTGCTTCTAACGCTACAATCAGTAACGTGGTTGATGGAGGATTTACACTTACCTCTAATGCAGGTGTTGGCGAAGGCACATCATCTTCACCATTCTTCCCCGTTGTTCCCGGTAAACAGTATAAGGTTGATATCGACTTTATAGGCGATGGTTGGGACGTGTATATCTTCTTCTGTGATGCTAACGGCAACTGGATTGATTTCTCAGACGGTGCATCAAACAGATATTCATCAAATGGCTCAACAGGTGTTCCTAAAGATAATGCAGTATTCACAGCTCCTAACAAATCAGAAGTTGTGAAAGCACAGATCCGTGTTGACGCTAACGGCTCAAATAATGCCGTAAGATTTGAAAATATCAGAGTTACTGAAGCTGGTGCACTTGAAAGCGGCGACGTTTCATACCTTCTTGGTAAAGAAATTCTTAAAGGTCAGACATATGGTGACCTTCCCACACCTACAAGAGAACACTATGATTTCCTTGGTTGGTACACAGCAGACGGCACACCCGTTAACTCTGAATCAGTATTCAATCAGTCAAGCGATATTGCTCTCTATTCAAAATGGACTCCCAAACAGTATACAGTTACATGGATTAACTATAGTAACCGTGAAACTACAGAAACATATACTTATGGTGACACTATCAAAGTCAAAGCAAACTCAGCAATGACATCTGATGAAAACGGTCACTATACATATAATTGGGACAGTGAAATTCCTTCAACAATTTCAGGAGACCTTACATTCAGAGAAATAACAGTAACTGAAGCTCATATTGCAGGTCCTCTTCAGGTGATTACTCAGCCTACATGTACAACTGAAGGTTATAAGATTCAGCAGTGTACAGTATGTGATTTCTATCTTGTAAATGAAAACATTCCTGTGACAGCCCATGCAGGTGAATGGACAATTTTAGTTGAGCCTACATGTGAAGGCGAAGGCGTAAAAACAAGAAAATGTACAGTTTGTGGAACAATTGAAGAAAACATTGTAATTCCGGCAACGGGCCACACAGCAGGTGACATCGTTGTAGAAAACAATGTAGCTCCCACATGTACAGCTAACGGTTCTTATGACAACGTAACTTATTGTTCAGTTTGTGACAAAGAAATTGACCGTAAAACAATTACAGTTAATGCAACAGGTCATACAGCAGGCGACATCGTTGTAGAAAACGAAGTTGATCCTACATGTACAACTGACGGCTCATATGATAACGTAGTTTATTGTTCAGTATGTGATGCGGAACTTTCACGTGATACAATCACTGTTCCGAAACTCGGTCATACAGAAGGCGCAGCAGTTAAAGAGAACGATGTTAAACCTACATGTACAGAAAAAGGTCACTATGACACAGTAGTTTACTGTATAGTATGCGGCGAAGAGCTCTCAAGAGTTACAACTGAAGTTGATGCATACGGACATCAGTACGAACCCTCAGTAGCAGCTCCCACATGTACAGAAAAAGGTTATACAAAATATGAATGTACAGTATGTGATGACAGTTATTTATCAGATTATGTAGATGCACTCGGTCATACATATGAAAGCGAAGTAGTTGTAGAACCTACATGTACAGAAAAGGGTCAGACAAAGTATACATGTCACTGTGGTGACACATATACAGAAACTGACATCGATGCACTCGGTCACACAGAAGGCGAAATCGTTGTAGAAAACAACGTAGATCCTACATGTACAACTGATGGTTCATATGATAACGTAGTATATTGTACAGTATGTGACGCAGAACTTTCACGTGATACAATCACTGTTCCGAAACTTGGTCATACAGAAGGCGAAGTTAAGGTAGAAAATAACATATCCCCCGATTGTAAAAATACAGGTTCATATGACAACGTAGTATATTGTACAGTATGTGATGCAGAACTTTCACGTGATACAATCACAGTTGATGCACTCGGACATAAATATGAAGCTACAGTAACAGCACCTACATGTACAGACAAAGGTTATACAACTTATGTATGTTCAGTATGTGATGATACATATGTAGATAACTATGTAGATGCACTTGGTCATACAGAACTTCCTGCAGTAAAAGAAAATGAAGTAGAACCTGATTGTGTAAACACAGGTAAATACGATTCAGTAGTTTACTGTGACGTTTGTGACGTAGAAGTATCAAGAACAGAAGTTATCGTTGATGCTCTCGGACATACAGAAGAAGCTCCCGTTGTAGAAAACAACGTAGATCCTACATGTACAGAAGATGGTTCATACGACACAGTAGTATACTGTTCAGTATGTGATGCAGAACTTTCACGCGTTACAACAGTAGTTCCTGCACTTGGACACGAAGAAGTAATCGACGAAGCAGTAGCACCTGATTGTGAAAACACAGGTTTGACAGAAGGTAAGCACTGTTCAGTTTGTGATGAAGTTATTGTAGCTCAGACAGTAGTTGATGCTCTGGGTCATACAGAAGAAACAACAACAGTTGACGCAACATGTACAGAAGACGGTTCAATCACAGTTAAATGTACAGTATGCGGTGAAATAATTTCAGAAGAAATAATTCCTGCAACAGGTCACACAATGGGTGACTGGGAAGTTTCAAAATATCCCACATTCGATGAAGAAGGTCTTAAGGTTAAATCTTGTGCAGATTGCGACTATGAAGAAACAGAAGTGCTCAAACCCGTAAAACTCAGAACAACACGTATTATCAGTTCTGAAATTAACGGTAACAATATCAAAATCGTAGGTTACACAAATGCAGACTCAATCGGATTCTACAGAACAACAGCAGCAGGTGAAGATATCATCTTCGATATGTACTATGATGAAGAAGACCTTGCAGATGCACCTACACCTATTAAATATGGTGATAATTCACCCAGATGGATTATCTACAACTCAAGATGGTCACAGTATGCTGAAGACGGTAAGTATACAGATAAGGTGACAATCGCAGGAGTAGAATATAACTTTGAAGTTGTTATGAACAGCAGAGATCTTGAAGAAAACGATATCGTTCTTACAGAGAAGTTTACAAACATTGCTGTAGATAACGAAAATAAAGTGATTACTCTCATTCCTCCTAAAGGAACAGAATCAATCACATTGAAACAGACTTCAAGAGAATATGATGAATTTACTTACACAGTTGATGCAGATAATTATGACAACGTAACTCTTAATGAAGTATCAGGCGCATACAGAGGCTCATACACAATTTCTGCAAACGGTGAATTCGAAACAGAAATCACAGTAACTGTAAATAAAGGCAAATATTGTGAGGAAGAATACACACTTAAAGTTATCTTCATCGACTTTGACCTTGTGAGTGAACTTGAACCTCTCCGTGGTACAGTATCAATCCAAACATACGAAGACGGCAGAGAGTATCTTAAAGTTACAATGGCAGACGGTCAGTCATCAACGGGTATCTACAAAACAGGTAAAGGCACAGCAATTACAGATGTAAAAGTAGAACTTGCAGATGGCACAATGACAGAAAAAGATGGTCTTTATGTAGGTTATGTGAAATCAAATAAAGCAAATCCCACAGGTGAAGTAACAATCAGCCTTTCAAACGGCAGTGTACTCACTTATGACATCGTATTTGATATGGGAATTGTAAAAACTGAAATCGATCCTCTCAGTGAACTTAAGCTTATCCGTGCAACTGCAAACTTCGATGCAGACGGAACACTCCGTATTACAAGAAAAGCAGGTCTTGCACAGTCAGCAGGCGCAGGCTTCTATGCTGTAACAACTGCAGGTGAAGAAGTTACATTCACAACAGAGCAGGGTACAATCTATTCAGGCAGAACAGATGCATTTATTGCATACCTTACACAGAACACATCA
>JAZSFV010000138.1:0-2844 GCA_045532395.1 Acutalibacteraceae bacterium | reverse complement strand
AAACCAACATGGTTTCATAGCTGTTTGCTGCCATTATCTAGCACCTCCTTCTGGTCAAAATGGCCCCCTTGCGGGAGCAAGGATAGCCGCATAAACACCATGCGACAGTTTTATATTATAGCAGTAAAATACAGGGTTGTCAATAGATTCACATTATGTTCATTTATAAATTTCAAATAAGACTTGTATTTTTACTGTGAATATTGTACAATAATTAACGTATCATTATATTTTAATCAGGAGTGAATACTTTTATGGATTCAGGAAACTTCAATGGTGCGAATATCTTCACTCATGTTTACAACAAAGATGAAGTTATTATTCCACCTGAAAATGCGGGTAAGAAAACCATTATAAACATTGTCCTTACCTTAATCGTAGCAGCAGTAGGATACTACATCATGTTGCCGGCATTCAACTTCAAAGATGTTAAGATGTATATCTATCTCGGCATTATAGCAATGTCTTATCCTATCTTCTCTTTCTTTACAAGCAAGGCTCTTATGAGACCTGAATATCTTCCTTATGTAAAGAAAAAGACATTGATACCCGGTTCGATTGTCTGTATTCTTGTTTTGTGTGTTGTTGGCGGTTCTCTTGTGTCATCAGTTGTTTTCAGAGCAAAAGATTACAGTCAGATTCTTACTGTAACTGATGCGAAGTTCACAGATGAATTTAAAGAGCTTGACTTCCAGTCAGTTCCTATGCTTGACGAAGAGTCAGCAATCAAATTAGGCGGCAGACAGCTTGGTAAACTTTCAGAGTATGTTTCACAGTATGAAGACGCGGAATACTATACTCAGATTAACTACAATTCACGACCCGTACGTGTTACAACCCTCAAATATGCAAATATCATCAAGTGGTTTACAAACCGCGAGCAGGGTATTCCCGCATATATGATTGTTGATATGACAACTCAGAAGGTTGAAGTTGTTAAGCTTAAAGACAAGGGAATGGAAAATATCAAATACTCTCCCAATGAGCATTTCGGCAGATTCCTTATGAGACATCTCCGTTTCCAGTATCCCACATATCTTTTTGATGACCCCACATTTGAAATTGACGATACAGGCAGACCTTTCTGGGTATGTCCCCGTATTGATAAAACAGTCGGTCTCTTCGGCGGTGACGATGTAATCGGTGTTGTTCTTGTTGACGCAACAACAGGTGCAAGCACATATTACGATATTGAAACTGCAAAAACTGACCCCAAGCTTCAGTGGGTAGACAGAATTTATTCTTCAAATCTTATCTGCGAACAGTTTGACTATTACGGAAAATACCGTGGCGGTTTCTTCAACTCAATCCTCGGTCAGAAAGACGTAAAAATCACAACTGAAGGCAGCAACTATATCGCACTTAACGATGATGTTTATATGTACACAGGCGTTACATCTGTTACAGCAGACGACTCAATCATCGGTTTCTTATTGACAAACCAGAGAACAAAAGAAACAATGTACTTCCAGCAGGCAGGTGCAACAGAAGCTTCTGCACAGCTGTCAGCACAGGGTAAAGTTCAGCAATACGGCTATACTGCAACATTCCCGCTTCTGATGAATATAGGAAACCAGCCTACTTTCTTCATGGCGCTTAAAGATACTGACGGACTTGTTAAAATGTATTCGTTAGTTAACGTTGAACAGTCACAGAAAGTTGTTGTCGGCACAAAACTTGAAGAATGTCTTCAGGCATATTACGACGAAATGGGCATTGAAGGCGACGCAGCAGCAGAGCTTGACAAGCAGTTCCCTGAAACTGATACAGAAGAAAATACACAACCCGAAGATATAACTGCACAGGGCAAAATCACAGATATCCGTTCTGCAGTTCTTGACGGTAACACCTATTACTATTTCAAACTTGATTCATACGGTGCATACTTCTCAATATCAGCCTCAAAATCAAGCATCGCAGTTATCCTTAACGAAGGCGATACAGTAACATTCACTGTTGACTCGAAAGATAAAGATAACATGGCAAAAGAAGGCTCAATTGTAGATGCATGGTCTTTGGTGAAACAGTAAGATAAAATAAATTAAGCCTCGCAAGATTTAAACCTTGCGAGGCTGTTTTTTATGCTTGTGAATTACATGAGTGAAAGATAAAGTGCTTTGATTTCTTCAACTGATGTATCTCTGGGGTTGCCGGGACGGCAAGCATCGTCAAATGCTGACTGTGAAAGGAAGTCAATGTCTTCTGCTTTAACGATGTCTTTAAGGTCAGCGGGGATGCCAACATCGATTGAAAGCTGTTTAACAGCATCGATTGCAGCTTTTCTTGCATCTTCAAGGCTCATTGCGTCAACGTCTGCTACGCCCATAGCCTTTGCGATGTCGCGGTATTTTTCGCCTGTTTCAGGAGCGTTGTATTCCATAACTGTGGGGAGAATGATAGCGTTTGCTACGCCGTGAGGTGTGTCATAAAGAGCACCGAGGGGATGAGCCATTGAGTGAACGATGCCGAGACCAACGTTTGAGAAGCCCATGCCTGCGATGTACTGGCCGAGAGCCATACCTTCTCTGCCTTCGTCTGTGTTTTCAACAGCACCGCGGAGACTCTTTGCGATGATTTCGATAGCCTTGATGTGGAACATATCTGAAAGCTCCCAAGCACCCTTTGTGATGTAGCCTTCGATTGCGTGTGTAAGAGCGTCCATACCTGTTGCAGCTGTAAGTCCCTTAGGCATTGTTTCAGTCATATCAGGGTCAACGAAAGCAACTACAGGGATATCGTGCGGGTCAACGCAAACCATCTTTCTGTTCTTTTCAACGTCTGTGATAACGTAGTTGATTGTAACCTCAGCAGCTGTGCCGGCTGTTGTAGGAACAGCAAAAATAG
>JAZSFV010000012.1:0-4849 GCA_045532395.1 Acutalibacteraceae bacterium | reverse complement strand
TAAGCGTCAAGACCGCGTCTTATTGCACCGAGCATATCGTGGGCGTTGTAGGTCTTGAAGGTGAAGCCGTTACCCTCGCCGTCGCCGCTGTCTGTAATTGAGTCACGAAGACCGCCTGTCTCACGGACGATGGGTACAGTGCCGTAACGGAGAGCTACCATCTGCGAAAGTCCGCAGGGCTCACTCTTGGAGGGCATGAGGAAGAGGTCTGCACCTGCATAAATCTTTCTTGCAAGAGTCGGAACAAAGCCGATGCGTACACCCATCTTATCGGGGTATTTGTCTGCCATATCCCTGAAGAAGCTCTCATACTGCCAATCGCCTGAGCCGAGAACAACAAGCTGCATATCTTCAGTGTTGAGAAGTTCTTCCATAACTGTCTTGACAAGGTCAAGGCCTTTGTGGTCCACAAGACGTGAAACAATGCCCATAACGGGAACGTCATCACGCTGTGGAAGACCAAAGTATTCCTGAAGTTTCTGCTTGTTGACTTTCTTTGCAGAGAAATCTTCTGCACTGAAGTTTTCGAAAATATCTTTGTCTGTTTCAGGGTTGTAAAGAACTGTGTCGATACCGTTGAGAATACCGCTGAGCTTGAACTGTCTGTCGCGTAAAATTCCGTCAAGACCGTGGCTGAACCAGGGGTCAAGAATTTCTTCAGAATATGTGGGGCTTACTGTTGTAACTGCGTTTGCGCATTCAATAGCACCTTTCATAAAGTTTACGTCGTTATCGTATTCAAGCACACTTGCCTGGTCGTAAGGAATACCTACAACGTCTTCAAGCAATTCTTTGCCGTAAACGCCCTGATAAGCGATGTTGTGGATTGTGAAAATAGTTTTGATATTTTCATATTCAGGGCGGTTAGCATAGAAAAGTGAATAATAAACAGGAGTAAGTGCTGACTGCCAGTCGTTACAATGAATGATATCAGGCTTGAGGCCGATATGAGGAAGCATTTCAAGAACGGCACGTGCAAAGAAAGCATATCTTTCTGCATCGTCATAATGGCCGTAAATACCGCCGTCACGTTTGAAATAATACTGGTTGTCAAGGAGATAATAGATAACTCCGTCAATGTTTGCTTCAAAAACTCCGCAATACTGTCTTCTCCATGCAACGGGTACTGAAAAACTTGTAACGAATTTAAGTTTATCTTTAAGCTGTTCTTTGATTGAAGAATACATGGGGATTACAACTCTGCAACCTATAAGTCTTTTGCGGAGTGCTTTGGGAAGTGAACCTGCAACGTCTGCAAGACCGCCTGAAGCGATAAAGGGAAGTGCTTCACTTGCAACATATAATACTTTCATTTTATTTAACCACCTTTCTGATTATGTATTTATCTTCTTTGACAGGTGTCATGCGGATTCCGTCAAGATATCTTTTTTCGGAAACAAACTGATATCCTTTGGGAAGAATAATTTTACCTTTTGAATTTTCGGGAGCGTTGATTGTGAGAATAATATCTTCGCCGTCTCTTTCCCATTTAACGCTTACCTTGCCTGCAACCATGTCATAATGTGCTTCAGCAAATGAAAGCCTTTGGATGAAATACGGGTGAACATAATACTCATTGACATCACGTCTTAATGGGTTTATTTCAAGACCTGCAATTCTCTTTATGAAGAAGTTGCTGATATCGCCGAAGAAGTGATGGTTAAGTGAATTCTGTTGATATTCGAAAGAGTTTTCCCACAATGCAGTAGCACCAAATGTAACAACAGGGTAAACGTAAGACGGGAAATCAGGACGTGTTATCATGTTAAGAGCAAGCTCAGTTTCACCATGCATAGCAAGAACATGGAAGATAACTCTGTTGCCCAGATAACCGCAATCATAGTGTCCGTCTTTTTCTTCGATTAATTCAACAAGGCGTCTGAATGCTTCAGGTTTTTCTGCATTTTCAAACACATTGTAGAAAATACACATAGCCTGAGCAGACTGACAATTGCCAACAGCAGTCATTGTAGAAAAATCAATATATTGTTCTCTCAAATTCTTGCGTGTTTCATCGTAAATTGATTTTGCAAAATCTGCCTGCAAAGTCATGCCGACTTCTCTGAAAAGATATTCGGCTTTTTCGCAGATTGACATTACCATAATACTGTCTGTCATTTCAAGGGGAACAAGATAATCTCCTGCACCTCTGCCTACTGAACACCAGTCGCCAAGACCCCATTCGAAAAGTCCGTTTTCGTTGCGTCTTGTTGTAAGGTAATCAAGGTATCTTAAAATTCCGTGTGCACTTTCTGTGATAAGCGATTTATCTCCACGGTAAATATAAGCATAATAGGGGATATAAACAATAACTCTGTCCCATGCAGGACCGTTACCCCATTGATAACCCCAACCTGCAGTGGGAACAATTCCGGGAAGTTCACCACGGTAGTTGAGTGCTTTGCATATGTTTCTTTCCCATTCTTTGAAACTCTTTTCTGTTGCAAAATTCATTGTCATGTATTCTGCAGAGTAAGAAGCGTCGCCTGTCCATCCGTTTTTCTCACGATGCGGGCAGTCTGTGGGGAAATAGTAGAAATTAGTTTTTGCAGAACGCATTGCCATTTCCTGAAGGAAGTTTATCATATCATCAGAGCATCTGAAAGAGCCTCTTTCTTCAAGGTCTGAATACATTTCAAGGAAAGTAACAAGCTCATCTGTTGCCTGCTCTTTTGTTATACCGGTAACGAAACAGTACTGGCAACCATGGTAGGTGAAAGAGGGGATAAATTCTTCAATTCCTTCACCTTTACAGATGTAAACATCTCTCTGTGCATATCCTGTGGGATAGAAAGAGCCCACATTATCGCACTGTGCAGTGCCGTCTTCGTTTAAAAATTCAATAGCCTGAAGAATAACTCTCTGACCTTTTTCACCTTTAATGCGGAGCTTGAAAAGGCCTGCAGTGTTTACACCGAAATCGTAAAGATAACCTTCTTCGTTTCCGAAATGTGTCTGATAGTCAACTGAAGTTACGATACGTGTCTTTTCTGCGTCGCTAAGGCGGGTATCACAACTGTTTTTCTGGAAAGTAAGGATGTTTTCTTTAACACTCACTGCCTTGATTTCCTGCTTTACTCTTATAGGCTCTGCTTCGCAGATTCTGCATTCACCTCTGGGGATTTCAGCAAAAATTGCGTTTGTCCAACTGCTGTCGTCAAAGCCTTTATCGCACCAGCCGTCAATTTCTTTGTTTGCGTCGTAGAAGCAACCGCTTCTTAAATCGTCAAAGAAAATGGGGGAATCGGCACATTTCCATGTTTCGTCAGTGTCGTAAATTTCACCGTCAAAGTCAAGCCTTAAAGCAAGTTTGGGAGCGGAGCGGAATTTAGCAATATGGAAATCCCATACGCCACCGCCCAGGCAGTTCTGCATACCGTTGCCGATAATTGCACCGATAACGTTTTCACCTTCGTCGAGCAAATCTGTTACATCGTATTTATCAAAGTAAACAATGTCGTCAGAGTTTGAAATGTAAGGTGCAAGATAGCCTTTTGTGATTTCCTTGCCGTTTACAAAAAGTCTGTAAAAACCAAGACCGCTTACTTTGATTTCGGCTTTTTCTGCTTTCTTGTCGAAGTTATATGTTTTTCTCAAATAAGGGGCGGGGATATGCTTTTCGTAAGTGCAGTAAACTCTGCCCGCCGCAATAAATTTAGGATATTCTGTCATTCTTTTTTTACCTCATAATTCAGGTTTGTCTGTGAAAGTAACAAAAGGTTCTGTCACTTTATCGCTTTCAAAAATCTCGATAATATTATCGCCTTTTTTAAGAAGAGGTGCAGGAATATAAAGCGTTTTCTGCGGTCCTGCAGAGTTGTAGTATCTGCCGATATTGAACCCGTTTACTTTTATGAAGCCCTTTTCAAATCCGTCAGGGCGGATAAATGTATCGCAAGGCTCGTCAGTTTTAAGTATTCCCTTGAAGAAACCGGGAACTTTCATTTCGCTTTTATATTCAAGGCGTGAAATATCGTCAAAGGTAAGGGGATAAATTTCCCAACCGAAATGAGCACGTAAGTTGATTCTTGCTTCACCGATAATTCCTTTAAATTCACGCTGGATTTCAATGCCGTAGTTTACTCTGCCCATGTTTTCAACAAGAATGTCGATGTGCAAAGTGTCACCCGGTTTGATTTTAACGGGGAATTTATCGTTATCAGGTCTGCTTCTTTCAACCTTGCCCATATACTTGCCGTCGAAGTAAACAAGTGCACGGTCGCGGATTAAATCGAATTTAAGTTCTAAATTATCGTCATCGTAAAGAGGACCTTTAACGTCTGTTGAATAAAGAATGTAGCCAAAGTCCTGACCGATATCTTCCATCGTTTTAGGAGCAGGTGAAATAAATTTTTCTGATAAATTATCAAGGTTATCAAAAAGGGGAGCGAAAGAAGTCATACAGAGTTTACCGTATGCTTTTTTCTTTGTGTCGGAAACGTCAAGGTTTATGGTTTCACCTGTAAACTTTTCAACAGCCTTTTTGATAGCATAATATTTTTCAGTCATATCGCCTGCTTCGCTTAAAGGTGCGTCATAGTCGTAACTTGTAACGGTAGGCTCATATTCGCCGTCGTAGCAGTTAGCACCATTTGAAAAGCCGAAGTTTGTGCCACCATGGAACATATAGAAGTTAACACTTGCACCAAGCTGGAGCATTCTTTCAAAATCAGTAACTGTTGATGAAGAATCTCTCTCGTGGTGAACGTCGTACCAATGGTCAAACCAACCATTCCAGAATTCGCAACACATCATGGGCTGATTGGGTCTGAATTCTTTCAATTTTTTGAAGTTTTCATCAGGGTGTGAGCCGAAGTTTGCAGTTGCAAGATACTGAGGCAGTGTACCG
>JAZSFV010000190.1:0-2767 GCA_045532395.1 Acutalibacteraceae bacterium | reverse complement strand
CCTATGGGTGCTTTACCCATAATTGTTTGTTTATCTAGTTTTCCTTCGCCCGTGACAACTAAATCAGCATTTTTTATATGTTTTTCAAGTTCTATAGAATCAATTACGATTTTAATTCCTGATTCAAGCGTTGCCTTCGTGAAACTTAAAAATGCAAAACCAAGACCGCCCGCAGCTCCTGCACCGGGATAATCAGGATTTGCTTTATCTGAAAATGTTTTTACAATTTCGGCATAATTATTAAGCCATGAATCCATTGACTTAATATCATCATCGTCAGCACCTTTTTGTTTTGCAAAAATGAAACTACAACCATTTTCACCACAAAGGGGATTAGTTACGTCACAAGCAATTCTGAAATTACATTCGTTAAGCTCGGGTAAAACATTTTTGTCAGAAATACATGCAAGGTTTTTCAATCCGTTTGCACAAAAGGTAACAGGGTTTCCGCTGATATCTTTAAACTCATAACCTAAAGCAGAAAGCATACCGATTCCACCATCATTTGTTGCACTTCCGCCAATTCCTACGATGAAATTTCTGCAACCTGAATTTATTGCATCTTTAATAATTTCACCTACACCAAAAGTTGTCGTTCTCATTGGATTTCTTTTGCTTTCGGGTACAAGATTGAGCCCTGCCGCTGATGCCATTTCTATGACGGCTGTTATTTTATCGGGCAGAATACAATATTCAGCTTCAATTTTTTCGAATAATGGACCTGTGACCTGAATTTTTCTGATTTTACCGCCAAGTCCGTTTGCTAAAGCACTCACTGTGCCTTCTCCACCATCTGCGATGGGTAAAACCGTAGTAACAGCGTGGTCAAATACGCTTTTTACTGCCTCACTTACGGCGTTTCCTGCTTGTAAAGATGTAAGACTTCCTTTGAAAGAATCAATTGCTATAACAACATTCATAATAACACCACACTTTTAAAATTATAATAACATACTTTTGCAATTTAAGCAAATTTATGATAGAATAATGCAGGTGATTAAAATGAAGTTGTTAATTGATGCAGATGCTTGTCCAGTAACTGATATTGCACTTGATTGTGCAAAACAATATGATGTTGATGAATGTATTTTACTGTGTGATACCTCACATTTAATTGAAAGAGAAAATGCCCGTACGATTGTTGTTTCAAAGGGTGCAGACAGTGCTGATTTTGCTCTTGTGAATCTGGTAAAAGCAGGGGATGTGGTTGTTACTCAGGATTACGGTCTTGCTGCTATGTGCCTTGCTAAAAAAGCGAATGTTCTCAATCAGAACGGACTGATTTTTACCGAATTCAACATCAGTTCTTTACTTGAACAACGCCATTTATCAAAGAAAATAAGAATGGCAGGTGGCAGAACAAAAGGACCTTCTAAACGAATGCCTGAACAAGACGAAGCGTTCAGAAGGTCTTTGATAAAAATATTTGAAAGTTTAAATTAATAAACGGCTCACAATGAAACTATTGTGAGCCGTAATGTTATTAAACTTCAGGAATTTCGATTTCGATTTCTCTTCCGAGATTTGCTGATTTGCAGATACCGTCGATGATTGCCTGATTGTAAAGGATCTGACTTGTAGGAACAGGAGCAGGACCGCCTGTTTTAACTGCATCAAGGAATGAACGGATTTTCTTATAGAAGTTGCCTTCACCGTCATTGTTCTTTTCAGGTATTTCTGTGCAGACTTCGCTTGAACCGATGTTGCGGTAGATTTTAAGAGGACCGCCGATAGAACCGTTCCAGCATTCTGTTGAGGGGATTCTGAGACCAGCTTTTTTACCAAGAATAAGAGCGTCACCCGCAGTGTCCATGTTCATAGCCCATGAGATACGGAAGTCAAGGATAATTCCACCTTCAAGACGTACGAAAGCTGCTGCAAAGTCGTCAACACCGAATACGTCTTTATGTTCATAATCTTCGGCTTTACCGAAGAAATCTGATTTATAACCAGTAACTGTAAGGGGCTTGGGATAACCGATAGCATTAAGGAGCATATCGAGTGAGTAGCAACCGATGTCACCGAGAGCACCGATACCAGCAGTTTTTTCTTCAATGAATGATGTACCGAAAGGAGTGGGGATACCGCGTCTTCTCCCGCCACCAGTCTGAATGTAGTAAACTTCACCGAGTTCACCTGATTCAACGATTTCCTTAATCATTTTCATGTTTTCGTCAAATCTGGGCTGGAAACCTACAGAAACGATTTTACCGCTTGCTTTTTCTGCTTTACAGATAGCAACTGCTTCTTCAGTTGTAACGCACATGGGTTTTTCAAGAAGTACGTTAACACCTTTTTCAAGTGCATAAATTGTACATTCAGCATGTGTTGCGTTGTATGTACATACATTTACAGCATCAAGTTCTTCATTATCGAGAAGTTCTTTGTGTGAAAGATATGTTCTTGCGCCTTTAACGCCCCATTTTTCAAGGAAAGCATCAGCTTTGCCGGGGATAAGGTCAGCAGCGCCTACAAATTCGATATCGGGCATTTTAAGATACTCTTCCATGTGAGCATCTGCAATCCAACCTGTACCGATAATACCTACTTTAAGTTTTTTGCTTGTGTCGATTTCATTCTTTTCGTGTTTAACTTTGAACTCGTCAAGAATGCTTACTTTTTCTTCTGTTGCCATTTTTATATACCTCGCTTTATAATAAGGATTTAGTTTATATACCAAAATTATCTTTAAGATAATTACGGCTCATTTCAATACTTTCAAGAGGAGTTTTGCCCATTGTTGCTTCATCCTGTTCAACAACAACCC
>JAZSFV010000286.1:0-2237 GCA_045532395.1 Acutalibacteraceae bacterium | reverse complement strand
CTTAATACAGGCGGTATGGGTACAATTGCTCCCAACCCTTATTACACTTCAGATGTAGCAAAAGAATGTATGGATAAAATCTTCCTTCCTACAATTAATGCTATGAAAGAAGAGGGTAGGGAATTTAAAGGTTGCCTTTACTTCGGTCTTATGATAACTGAAAAAGGACCTAAAGTTATTGAATATAACTGCCGTTTCGGTGACCCGGAAACACAGGTTGTTCTCCCGTTACTTGAGAGCGATTTGCTCGACATTATGGTTGCTTGTGCTGACGGTACACTTACAGAAGAAATGGTAAAATTCTCAGATGAAAATGCTTGTTGTGTTGTTATGGCATCAGAGGGTTATCCTAAAAAATATGCAACAGGCTTTGAAATTAAAGCAGAAGAATCGGAAGATTATGAGCTTTATATTGCAGGCGCAAAACTTTCAGACGATGGTAAACTTCTTACCGGTGGCGGACGTGTTCTTGGTGTAGTTTCAAAAGCAGAAACACTTAAAGACGCAGTTGATAAAGCATATAAATCAGTCGGAAAAGTAAGTTTTGACAATGCTTTTTACAGAAAAGACATCGGCAAAAGAGCACTCTTGAAAACGGAGGAATAAAAAATGGTTTACAGAATTTTTGTAGAAAAAAAAGCAGGCCTTGAAAACGAAGCTAACGAACTCAAACATGACCTTCGCTCACTTCTTTCAATCAAAGGTCTTGAAAAATTAAGACTTTTTAACAGATATGACGTTGAAAACATCGACGCAGATTTGTTTGAAAAAAGCAAAATGACAGTTTTTGCAGAACCTCAGCTTGATAATATCAGTGATGATTTTGCAGATGAAAATGCTATAATTTTTGCAACTGAATATCTTCCTGGTCAGTTTGACCAGCGTGCAGACTCTGCAGCACAGTGTATCCAGATTATTTCTCAGGGCGACAGACCTCTCGTGAGAACTGCAAAAGTTTATGCTCTTTATGGTGATATTTCTGCTGAAGAACTTGCAGAAATCAAAAAGTACGTAATTAACCCTGTTGAATCACGTGAAGCATCTCTCGAAAAACCCGAAACTTTAAATGTAGAATACGAAATTCCTACAGAAGTTGAAACTCTTGACGGTTTCCTTGATTTGGATGCAGACGGTCTCAGTCAGTTTGTAAAATCTTATGGTCTTGCTATGGATAATGACGATATTAAATTCTGTCAGGATTATTTCAAGACTGAAAACAGAAACCCCACAATCACTGAAATCAGAATGATCGATACATATTGGTCAGACCATTGCCGTCATACAACTTTCCTTACAACTATTGACAGCGTTAAGTTTGAAGACGAACTTATCGAAAATGCATGGAAAGAATATATTGCAAAACGTGAAGAACTCGGCAGAACAAAACCCATCAATCTTATGGACGTTGCAACACTTGCAACAAGAGTTCTTAAAGCAAACGGCAAACTTCCTAAGCTTGATGAATCAGAAGAAATCAACGCTTGTACAGTAAAAATGACAGTTGACGTTGATGGAGTAGACGAAGAATGGCCTCTACTCTTCAAAAACGAAACACATAACCATCCAACAGAAATCGAACCTTTCGGTGGTGCTGCAACTTGTATAGGTGGTGCAATCCGTGACCCGCTTTCAGGCCGTTCATATGTTTATGGTGCTATGCGTGTTACAGGTGCCGGCAATCCTTTAAAGAGCGTTGCAGAAACAATGAAAGGTAAACTTCCGCAGAGAAAAATCGTTAGAACTGCAGCGGCAGGTTATTCATCTTACGGTAACCAGATTGGTCTTGCTACAGGTCAGGTTGATGAACTTTATCATGACGGTTACGTTGCAAAGAGAATGGAAATTGGTGCAGTTGTAGCAGCAGCACCTGCTAAAAACGTACGTCGTGAACGTCCCGAAGACGGCGATGTTGTTATCCTTCTCGGTGGCAGAACAGGCCGTGACGGTTGCGGTGGTGCAACAGGTTCTTCAAAATCTCATACACTTGAATCTCTTGAAAGTTGCGGTGCAGAAGTTCAAAAGGGTAATGCTCCCGAAGAAAGAAAACTCCAGAGACTTTTCAGAAACGCAGAAGCTTCATATCTTATCAAACGTTGTAACGACTTTGGTGCAGGCGGTGTTTCAGTTGCTATCGGTGAACTTGCAGACGGTCTCGAAATCGACCTTAACAAAGTTCCTAAGAAATATGATGGTCTTGATGGTACAGAACTTGCAATCAGTGAAAGCCAGGAAAGAAT
>JAZSFV010000120.1:0-6003 GCA_045532395.1 Acutalibacteraceae bacterium | reverse complement strand
AGTGGTCTTCATTGATATGCATGCCTGTCTGTTCAGAGCATTCAAACGCAACGCCTGGGCCTGTTGTTTCTGTAAGACCATAGATGTCGTAAGCTTTGATTCCGAGAACTTCTTCGATACCGTGACGCATTTCGTCTGTCCAGGGTTCTGCACCGAAAATACCCGCTTTGAGAGGAATGTCTTCAGGTTTATATCCCTGTTCTTTAAGTGTTTCACCGATATATGCAGCGTAAGATGGAGTACAGCAAATGATACTGGCGCTCAAATCCATCATGAACTGAATCTGTCTTTCTGTGTTGCCTGATGACATAGGAAGTGTAAGACAACCAACTCTGTGAGAACCGCCGTTGAGACCGGGGCCACCTGTGAAAAGTCCGTAACCATATGCAACCTGACAAACATCCTTCTTTGTTCCGCCTACGGCTGTAATCGCACGTGCACAGCAATCTTCCCACAAATCAATATCGTTCTGTGTGTAGAAAGCAACAACACGACGGCCTGTTGTGCCTGATGTTGACTGAATTCTTACGCAGTCTTCCACAGGCTTTGCAAGAAGTCCGTAAGGATAAGCATCGCGCAAATCTGCCTTTGTAAGGAAAGGAAGCTTGTGCAAATCTTCAATTCCGTGTATATCTTCAGGTTTTACACCCTTTTCATCCATAAGATTCTTGTAATAAGGCACATTTTCATAAACATGCTTTACCTGTTTTACAAGCTTTTCGGACTGAAGCTTTTTCATGTCTTCAGCTGACATTGTTTCAATTTCTTTCTGATAGTAGTTTTGTGTCATTTTGACCACCCTTTCTGTTTGTATCTGCTTTTGCAGACCGTAATTTCCGGAGTGTGAAAGAGCAAACAAAAAACGTCCTCCGCATTCCGATTAAGAATACAGAGGACGAGAAATTCAACAATCCCGTGGTACCACCTCAGTTCGCCACCATCTCACGGTAGTGGCCTTATCAGGTACTGACATACCTTAGTTCTGTAACGGGAACCCCCGTTGCATCCTACTTAAGAAAACTCTTGTTCAGTGCACTGCTAACAGAATGAATTCGTGAAGGACTTCTTCTTTGCCTCGCACCAACCGGCAACTCTCTCCAGATTATTTCCAACCTACTGGTTTCTGCTCTACGCATTTAGCATTACAACATATTCAGTTGTTGCGGTTATTTTAGCACCCGGATTTTAAAATGTCAATAGGTTTTAAAAAAATTTTTTCAATTGGTGAAAAAATTAAAACTCGTAATCGGGTTTCACCTTTTCGCCTGTTTTTGCTGATTCTACAATTGCAAGGCAGACTGCAACTGTTTTTGCACCTTCTCTTGCGTCCGTAAGAACATCTTTATCGTTAAGAATTGCATCTGCAAAAACGTCAAATTCTTTAACTGCGTTATGATTGTTAACTTCAACGGGAATAATTTCAGGCTCTTTTGTCACCTGTTTATCGTCAACTGTAAAGAGTGTCATTGTAGGAGATGTGTTGTCACAGATAAGTGTTCCTTTTGTTCCGTAAATAACAGTTCTCATTGTATAATCACGCTTACAGCCTGTTGAAACAAAAACTTTACCTGCTAAATTATCATCAAATTTCATAACTGCAATTGTTGCATCGTCATAAGTAACGTGGGGCAGAAGCTTATGAGTACCGTAAGCAAAAACTTCCTCGGGGTCTCCTGCAAGCCATCTTAACAGGTCAACTGCATGGCAACCACCGCCGATTACTCCGTGACGGTTGGGGTCGCAACGCCACGGCTCCTGAATGAGCATATAATCGTGAGCATATTCTGATTCAACAAAATACAATTCGCCGATAGTGCCTGCTTCGATTATTTCCTTTGCCTTTTCAAAAGCAGGTGTAAATCTGCAAATCTGACCTACCATGAATTTTGCGTTTGATTCTTCTGCCACTTTTACTATTTCTTCGATATCTTCTCTTGTTAAAGCAAGGGGCTTTTCGCAGAGCACGTGCTTTCCTGCACGAAGCAAATCGCATGAAACTTTTTTATGCTGCTGGTCAGGAATTGCAACAGTAACCACATCGATATCTTTGTTGTTTACGATATCCATATAGTCTGTTACCCATTTTTCTTCAGGAATATTATATCTTTCTCCTGCAAAACGCAGATTTTCTTCATTACTGTCACAAATAATTGCAATCTCGGCATCTTCGCAACCAAGAGCACCTTCAACATGGCTCATTCCGAATTTCATGCCGATATTGGCAACCTGTAATTTCTTTTTCATTGAATATCCACCTTTCAATTTGTTTTTTATTCACTTGCTTTTTATAAAGCTCTTTGTTATAATTTTATTGATTTATAAGGATTATTTCAACCATTCTTTGTGTGAACTTTTCTTCATTTTGTTGGGAGTTGAAAAAATGGCTAATATTCACAACTATATTAACAGGCAAGCCCCCACCGTTCTTTATTGCGAAAAAGAATACGATTTATTACCAAGCGAACGTTACGGCCCTATTATCCGCAACGTGTATATCATTGAATGTTGCGTGGAAGGATACGGCTCGGTTATTATCAACGAAAAAGAGTTTCCCATCTCTCCCGGAGACTGCTATATTCTTTTCCCCGGAGATTCTGTAATTCACACGGCAGATTCCGTTTCACCGCGAAAAGGATACTGGTGCGCCATTGACGGATTAAACCTGGGATTCATATTCAAAGAGGCAGGAATTTCTTCTCTCTCCCCTTTTGCACCAAAAGAGCTTTTCTCCGAGCTTTGTAACTGTGTGCAAAAAATGGTTGCCGAGTGGGGCAACGGTGATGCAGGAGAATCTTTGCGTGAAACATCGTGCATATATGAATTTCTCGGAATACTTATGAAAAACAAAAAGGCTACCGCTTATGACGACAGAATTGAGCGTGCAATAGGTCTGATGGAAGCCAGATACCACGAACAATTAAGCGTTGACCGTATTGCCCGTGAAATCGGTCTTGAACGCAGTTATTTTTCTGTTCTTTTCAAAGAAAAAACAACTGTTTCTCCCCATCAATATCTCACTTCCCTGCGTATCAGAAAAGCCTGTGACCTTATGGAAAGAGAAAATTGCAGCATAACAGAAGCCGCAATTGCCACAGGCATTGAGCCCTGCAACTTTGCCAGAATTTTCAAAAGAGTGACGGGAGAAACTCCGTCAGAATATTATGCCCGTATCAGATAGTGCATCTGACCGACGTTGCAATATAATAAACAAAAATTATACTGCTTTTGTTTACAAAACCACATAAGGATGATAAAATTTTTATAACAAAAATGTATTTATGAAAAGGTGATCGGGTGAAAACTTACGGTACATATTTTCAGAATGATAAAGATTGGTGACTGACATGAAAGAAACAGTAATTCAATTTGGTGAAGGTAATTTTCTTCGCGGATTTTTCGACTTTTTTCTCCATGAAATGAACAGGAAAGGTCTCTATGACGGGAAAGCAGTTGTAATTCAGCCGAGACAAGGCGGAAAATGTGCTCTTCTGAGCGAGCAGAACTGCAGGTATAACCTTTATTCAAGAGGCATCAAGGATAATAAAATTATAAAAGAACATACATTTATTGAATCAATTTCAAGATGTGTTGACCCTTATAAAGATTTTGAAAAATACATAGCTTTAGCCGATAACCCTGATTTCCGTATTATTGTTTCAAACACAACGGAAGCAGGAATAGCTTTCGATGAAACTTGTAAGTTTGAAGATAAACCCGCTTTATCTTTCCCCGGCAAGCTTACCCAGCTTCTTTACAGAAGATATCAGAATGGTTTAAAAGGTTTTATAATTCTTCCTTGTGAGCTTATCGACAACAACGCAAATGAACTTAAAAATTGCATATTAAAATACGCTGACCTCTGGGATTTAGGCGATGGTTTCAAAACATGGCTTGAAAATGAAAACCATTTTGCAAACACACTTGTTGACAGAATTGTTACGGGTTATCCTGATGACGAAACAAAAGACCTTCACCCTGAAGATAAATTCCTTGACACTGCAGAAATTTTCCATCTCTGGGTTATTGAAGGCAATTTTGAAGATGAATTCCCCCTTAAAAAAGCAGGTTTCAATGTTGTATGGACAGACGACGCAAAGCCGTATAAAAAAATCAAGGTAAGAATCCTTAACGGTGCTCATACATCTCTCGTTGCAGGTGCGTTACTTTCAGAAATTGAAACTGTAGGAGAAGCTATGAATAACGAAACCACCTATGCTTTTCTTAACAAATGCATGAAAGAAGAAATTCTCCCCACAATCGGCGAAAACGAAGAAAGCATTTGCTTTGCAAACAACGTTTTTGACCGCTTTAAAAATCCTTTCATTCAGCATAAATGGCGTTCAATTGCACTCAATTCCGTAAGCAAATTTTCAGTACGTGTTTTGCCTACATTGCTTGAATACAAAGAGAAAAACGGTACATATCCCAAAGGGCTTACGTTGTCACTTGCATATCTCATTTATTTTTACAAAAACGATGACCCCCAGGATGCAGACGATGTTATTGAAGTAATGAAAAACGATAGTATTGCTGACATTCTCAAAAACACTTCTTTGTGGCAGAATGACCTTTCGGATTTAACGGAGATTATTACTGAATACTACAACAAAATCCATACACTCGGTGCAAAGGAAACAATGAAATGGATACTTTCATAATTAATGAAAAAGACAATGTGTGCGTTGACCTTAATACAGGTCACAAAATTGCATTGTGTGATATTGAATCAGGTGCAGATGTTATAAAATACGGCTACCCTATCGGCAAAGCAACCGAAAACATAAAAAAAGGCGAAAAAGTTCATTCCCATAACATGAAAACAAAATTAGGTAACATCCTTTCATACGGATATGAGCCTGATTTTACTGAACTTTATAAGAAAGAACCTTTCACAATCAATGCCTATATCCGCAAAAACGGTGATATAGGAATAAGAAATGATATATGGATTATCCCGACTGTAGGTTGCGTCAACAGTATTGCAAAACAATTGAGCGAAAAAACAGGCGCTATATATTTCTCTCACCCTTACGGTTGCAGTCAGTTAGGTGACGATATGAAAACTACCCAACTGATTCTCCGCGGGCTTATAAATCACCCCAATGCAGGCGGTGTGCTTGTTTTAGGGCTTGGATGTGAAAACAACAACATTCCTGAAATGAAAAAAGTTCTTGGCAGTTGGAATGAGGAAAGAGTAAAATTTTTATCAGTTCAGGATTGTGAAGACGAAATTGAAGAAGCCACCGAAATTATCAGTAAGTTAAAAGAAATTGCATCAAAAGATGAAAGAGAAGAAGTCCCCGCTTCAAAACTTAAAATCGGCTTAAAGTGCGGTGGTTCTGACGGTTTTTCAGGAATTACCGCCAACGCAATTGTGGGCAGGATTACTGACGAAATCTGTTCAATGGGCGGCACTGCAGTTTTAACTGAAGTGCCCGAAATGTTTGGCGCAGAAACTGTGCTTTTCAAAAGATGCATAAACGAAGAAGTTTTCGATAAAAGCGTAAAACTCATCAACGATTTCAAGCAATATTTCAAAGACCATGGTGAGCCCGTTTCCGAAAACCCTTCACCCGGTAACAAAGAGGGCGGAATTACTACTCTTGAAGAAAAATCTCTGGGTTGTATCCAGAAAGGCGGCACTGCCCCCATTGTTGATGTGCTCAGTTATGGCGATAAGTTAGAAAAATCAGGTCTTCATCTTCTGAACGGTCCGGGAAATGATATTGTTTCAATCACAAACCTTTCTGCAGTCGGTTGTCATCTTGTTCTTTTCACAACAGGCAGAGGCACACCATTAGGCGGTGCTGTGCCTACAATCAAAATCGCATCAAACGACATGATTGCAACTAAAAAGAAGCATTGGATTGACTATTCTGCATACGGCTTTGATAAGGAAGAAAAAGCATCTGAGCTCCTCTGCCTTATAAAGAGAGTTGCAGACGGTGAAATGACAAAAAACGAAAATCTGGGCAATCGCGAAATTGCCATATTCAAAGATGG
>JAZSFV010000139.1:0-2379 GCA_045532395.1 Acutalibacteraceae bacterium | reverse complement strand
AATACAATGGATTGGATATTTATTTAGTAGTATTTGAGTGTTGAAAGGATTGTCATAAAAATGGCTAAAAAATCAACTTATAACGACAGTAATATTTCCCAACTTAAAGGTGCCGACAGAGTAAGGCTCCGTCCCGGTGTTATCTTCGGCTCTAATGGTCTTGAGGGCTGTGAACATGCATTCTTTGAAATCCTGTCTAACTCAATTGACGAAGCTCGTGAAGGATATGGCGATAAAATTATAGTTACACGTTTCCTTGACGGCTCAATTGAAGTGCAGGACTTCGGCCGTGGTCTGCCCGTTGACTATAACGAAAAAGAAAAACGTTATAACTGGGAGCTTGTTTTCTGCGAACTTT
Organism: Acutalibacteraceae bacterium; assembly: GCA_045532395.1. Taxonomy (GTDB): domain Bacteria; phylum Bacillota; class Clostridia; order Oscillospirales; family Acutalibacteraceae; genus SIG575. The sequence goes on along the minus strand of JAZSFV010000139.1, from coordinate 2,021 downwards.
ATGCAGGTAGTAAATATGATACCAACGATGGTGGCGGAAGCTACGAATATTCTCTTGGCCTTAACGGTCTTGGTCTTACTTCAACTCAGTATGCGTCAGAATACATGGATGCTGAAATTTTCTATGGTGGTCACCGTTATGAAATTCACTTCAAAAAAGGTGAAGTAGCAAGTGAACTCATTAAAGAACCATACGCAAAACGTAACACGGGTACACGTATTAAATGGCGTCCTGATTTAGAAGTTTTTACTGACATCAATATCCCTCTTGAATATTTTCAGGAAACAATGCAGAAGCAGTCTGTTGTTAATGCAAACGTTAAATTTGTTCTTAAAAACCAGACTTCACGCGGCTTTGAAACCTTTGAATATATGTACGAAAACGGCATTGAAGACTACGTAAAAGATTATGTAGGCGAAGAAGATGCTTTCACAGGCGTTCAGACATGGCATGCAGAGCGTGTGGGCCGTGACCGTGAAGACTTAAGCGATTATAAAGTTAAAATCAATGCATCACTTTGTTTCTCAAATAAAAAACAGCTTAAAGAGTATTTCCATAACTCAAGCTTCCTTGAGCATGGCGGTGCACCTGATAAAGCCGTGAGAAATGCTTTTACATATCAGATTGATAATTACCTCAAACAGAGCGGTAAGTATACAAAAGCGGACTCTAAAATTACTTTCCAGGACATCGAAGACTGCCTTGTAATTGTTATCAGTTCATTTTCAACTCTTACTTCTTACGAAAACCAGACCAAAAAGTCAATTACAAATAAATTCATTCAGGATGCGATGACAGAGTTCTTCAAGCATCAGCTTGAAATTTATTTCATTGAAAATAAGATGGAAGCAGATAAAATCGCTGACCAGATTCTTATCAATATGCGTTCACGTGTCAAGGCAGAAGCCACACGTACAACGCTTAAGAAAACACTCAAAGCAAATAACGACTTTAAAAACAGAGTGCAGAAATTTGTTGACTGCCGTAGCCGTGATGTTGCAGAACGAGAAATCTTCATAGTGGAAGGTGACTCTGCTCTTGGTGCTTGTAAGCAGGCGAGAAACTCTGAATTCCAGGCAATTATTCCTGTAAGAGGTAAAATCTTAAACTGCCTTAAATCAGATTATAACAAGATTTTCTCAAGTGAAATTATTACAGACTTAATCAAAGTTCTTGGCTGCGGTGTTGAAGTGAATTCCAAGAAACATAAAGAACTTTCAAACTTCAATCTGGACAACCTTCTCTGGAATAAAGTTATTATCTGTACTGATGCTGACGTTGACGGTTACCAGATAAGAACGCTCATTCTTACCATGATTTACAGGCTTATGCCCTCAATTATTGAGGCTCATAAAGTGTTTATTGCCGAATCACCGCTTTATGAAATTCAGTGTAAAGACCATGTGTGGTTTGCTTATACAGAAAAAGAAGAAGCTGATGCAATAGCTGAAATCGGTAACCAGAAATATACAATCCAGCGTTCAAAAGGTCTTGGTGAAAATGACCCTGACATGATGTGGCTGACTACTATGAAACCTAAAACAAGACGTCTTATTCAGGTTGAGCCTGATGAAGTTCAGAAAATGGCAGATACTTTCGATTTGCTTCTTGGTGACAACCTTCAGGGAAGAAAAGACCATATTGCAAACGACGGTTATAAGTATCTCGATATTTCAGACCTTAACTAAGGAGGTGAGAGGTTATGGCAAAAAAGAAAAAAGAAGTTGAACGTGTTCAGGAAGACATAAATCCTAATGCACATATTTTAGGTGCAGGTATAGTGGTTGAACAGAAAATCACTGATACTCTTGAAGAAAACTATATGCCTTACGCTATGAGTGTTATTGTGTCGCGTGCGATTCCTGAAATTGACGGTATGAAACCCTCTCACAGAAAACTCCTCTATACTATGTATAAAATGGGTCTTCTTTCAGGCGGCAGAATCAAATCTGCAAACATTGTTGGCCGTACAATGCAGCTTAACCCCCATGGTGATGGTCCTATTTATGAAACAATGGTTC
>JAZSFV010000060.1:0-7272 GCA_045532395.1 Acutalibacteraceae bacterium | reverse complement strand
AAAATGGCTCTTACAAACGTATCAGCAGAAGAACTTAAAAACGTTATCATCGCTTACGAACCCGTATGGGCTATCGGCACAGGCGTTACTGCAACAAGTCGGATCGTAGCCATGTCGTCCTGTGAGCCAAGGAGTTGTGGGCTTGGATTGTCTTCCTAAGACCGCTTGGCCTCCGACTTAAAATGGCTCTTACAAACGTATCAGCAGAAGAACTTAAAAACGTTATCATCGCTTACGAACCCGTATGGGCTATCGGCACAGGCGTTACTGCAACTGATGACCAGGCTGACGAAGGTAACGGCTTTGTACGTGCTGCAATCGCAGAAGCATACGGTGCAGATGTTGCAGAAACAGTTACAATTCAGTACGGCGGTTCAATGAACGCTGGTAATGCTGATGCACTTGTTGCAAAATATCACGTTGACGGCGGTCTTATCGGCGGTGCTTCACTTAAAGCTCCTGATTTCGCTGCAATCGTTAAAGCTGCAAGCAAATAAGAAGAGGTAATTAAACATGAAAACACCTTACGTTTTATGTATAATGGACGGTTTCGGCTCAAATCCCGGTGCAATAGGTAACGCAATTGAATTTGCAAAAACACCTTGCCTTGATAAGATTTTTGCTGAAAACCCCCATACACTTATCGGTGCATCAGGCCTTGATGTTGGTCTTCCTGTCGGACAGATGGGTAACTCTGAAGTTGGTCACACAAATATCGGTGCCGGCAGAGTTGTTTATCAGATGCTCGTTAAAATTTCAAAAACAATCAAAGACGGCGAACTTGTAAACAATAAAGAACTGTCCTCTGCTATGGACAACTGCCTTGAAAAGAATTCTGCACTTCACCTTGTGGGTCTTCTTTCAGACGGTGGCGTTCACAGCCATATCGAACACCTTTTCGGTATTGTTGAAATGGCAAAAGCCAAAGGTCTTGACAAGGTTTACGTTCACGCAATTACTGACGGACGTGACGTTTCTGTTGAATCAGGCGCAGGCTTTATGCAGGATTGCCTTGATAAATTCGCAGAAATCGGTCTCGGCAAAATCGCAACAATTTCAGGCAGATACTATGCTATGGACCGTGACTTTGCATGGGACAGAGAAGAAAAAGCTTATGCTGCTATGGTTTACGGCGAAGGCAATCAGTGCGATTGTCCCGTTAAAGCTATGAAAGAATCATATGCAAACGGCGTAACAGACGAATTTGTTCTTCCCGTTGTTATCGATAAAGATGGACTTATTAAAGAAGATGATTCAGTTATCTGTTTCAACTTCCGTCCTGACAGAGCAAGACAGTTGACAAGAATGTTTGTTGACCCTGATTTCAACGGCTTTGAAAGAAGAAACGGTTTCTTCAACCTTAAATATGTCTGCATGACTCAGTACGATGCAACAATGCCTAACGTAACAGTTGCATTTGCAAATGAAGACCTTACAATGACTATGGGTGAATATGTTTCTTCTCTTGGTATGACACAGCTTCGTATTGCTGAAACACAGAAATATGCTCACGTAACGTTCTTCTTCAACGGCGGTGTTGAAGCTCAGTTCCCCGGCGAAGACAGAATCCTTATTAACTCACCTGACGTTGCAACTTTCGATATGAAACCTGAAATGAGCGCATACGAAGTTACAGACGCAGTTGTAGAACAGGTGCTTTCAGGCAAATATGATGTTATCATTATCAACTATGCTAACTGCGATATGGTTGGTCACACAGGTATCTTCGAAGCAGCAGTAGCTGCCGTTGAAGCAGTTGACGAATGTGTAGGCAGACTGGCTGACGCAGTAGCAAAAATGGGTGGTAAGATGATTATCACAGCTGACCACGGCAATGCTGATAAAATGCTTGACGAATCAGGCGAAGCTTTTACTCCTCACTCAACAAATCCCGTTCCCGTGATTACAGTAGGCAGTGAATATCAGCTCAAAGAAGGCGGCAAACTCTGCGATCTTTGCCCCACACTTCTTGATATTATGGGTCTCAATCAGCCCAAAGAAATGACAGGCGAAAGTCTTCTTGTTAAATAAATTTTAACGTAAGTGTCTGCTGTGGGATTTTTCATGGCAGACACTTTTAATTAAGGCAGGTGTTACTTGTGGGAAAATATACAGGATATATGATTTGTACTGACCTTGACGGCACTTTCACAGAGCCGCCGAAAAAGGACGATGAAGATTTATATATAAGCCGTGAAAACCTTGAAGCAGTCGAGCTTTTTAAGGCTGAGGGCGGTATTTTTACTTTTTCCACAGGCAGACGACCGGGCTATATAAAAGATAAAATTTTTCCTTTTGTAAAACCTAATGCACCCATGATAACCGTCAACGGTGCATCGATTTACGACCACGAAAAAGATGAGATTTTAAAATCAGTTTTTCTGCCTCGTGAAGCCCTGGATGCTCCTTTTGTGGCTTTTGAAAATTTCAGAGAATCTCTTGAAGAAGTTTTCATTATTGCCGAAACGGAAGAATTCAATCTTCAGTTTGATGACTGTGATTTTGAAAATAAACTCAGAGAAATCATGTCGCTTCATGAAGATTGGTACAAGTTTGTTTTCCGCGGAGTGAACGAAGAAGAAACTTTAAAGTTTCAGCAGTTTTTAAAAGAAAAATATCCTTTCTGCTATCTTCCCCGCAGTTGGCAGACAGGTCAGGAAATCCTTGCAGCTGATGCAACTAAAGGCGAGCGTGCGAAAGAGCTTAAAAGCATGTTTCCTTATGTGCATACTCTTATCTGCGTCGGCGACCATGAAAACGACATTCCCATGATTGAAGAAGCAGACAAAGGTTATGCCGTGAAAAATGCAATTCCTGAAGTTTTAAAAGCGGCAGATTTTATCACTGTGGACTATACACAAGGCGCAATAGCAAAAATTATTTCAGAAATTTAAAAAGGTTTGAAATACTCTTGCATTTTGCGCAAATATATATTATAATACTAAAGCAAGCTTTGTTTTGGTCATGTGGCGTGTGGGTCCTGTGCGACGGGGCGCCGTGAACCATGTCAGGCGGGGAATCGAGCAGCATTAAGCGGTTAGCGCTGTGCGCCACAGTCCGCCTGCATGCCATATGACCAAGGCAAGGCTTTTTTAATCTCGTTATTAATTATTTGTTTTTGAAAGGGTGAAAGAGATGTATCAGGTGCTTTATCGAAAATACAGACCTCAGGTTTTCAGCGACATTGTAGGTCAGCAACACGTCACGTCCACTCTTTCTAACGAATTAAAAGAGGGTAAAATTTCCCACGCATATCTTTTCAACGGCTCTCGCGGTACAGGTAAAACGACTTGTGCGAGAATTCTTGCAAAAGCTGTAAACTGCCTTGATTTGCGTGACGGCAACCCTTGTAATGAATGTGAAATGTGTCGCGGAATTGATAACAATTCAATCCTTGACGTTATAGAAATTGACGCCGCAAGTAACAGAGGCGTTGATAATATCCGCGATTTGACAGACGAAGCAAATTTCACTCCTGCCAATGCTAAATACAGAGTTTATATCATCGACGAAGTTCATATGCTTACAATCGAAGCATTCAATGCGCTTTTAAAAACTCTCGAAGAGCCGCCGGAGCATGTGAAATTTATTCTTGCAACAACTGAAGTTCATAAATTACCACCGACGATTCTTTCACGTTGTCAGAGATTTGATTTCAGAAGAATCCCGGTTGAAGATATCGTAAAAAGGCTTCAGTATGTATGTGCTTCTGAAGGTCTGGAAATTGACGATTCTGCTGCGGCTTTAATCGCTTCAATTGCGGATGGTGCGTTGCGTGACGCTTTGTCACTTCTTGACCAATGTGCTTCAAGAAGCAAAAATATCACTGCCGATGTGGTTGAAAATGCGGCAGGTCTTGCAGGCAAAAATTATCTTTATGAGTTGGCAGACGCCCTTAATCAGAAAGATACTGCAACTGTTTTTAAAATGATTGACGACCTTCACAATGCTTCATGTGATATGGAAAGGCTCTGCAGTGAGCTTATCAGTCATTTCAGAAATTTAATGGTTGTTAAAACCGTTAAAAAAGCAGATGGTCTTATCGTATGCACTCAAGAAGAACTTAAAAAGATAAGCGAGCAATCCCAGAAATTTACTCTTGAAAATATCCTTTTCTGCCTTTCTGAACTTGAAAATACTCTTGCAAATATCAAGAGGGGACTTTCAGGCAGAATCGAAACAGAAATGGCACTTGTTAAGATTTGTTCACCTAAACTTGAAGAATCAAATAAAGCCCTTCTTTCACGTGTGGCAGACCTTGAAATCAAACTTGCCGCACTGTCATCAGGTCAGGTAGTGGTTGCTCCTCAACCTGTGCAGAAAAAAGAAGAGCCGAAGGAAGAAAAGAAGCCGTCACTTCCCGTTGACGATACTTTCACTCCGCCACCGCCGGATGAGGAAGAATTTATTCCGCCCGTTCCGGAAAATGCGGCACCGAAACCTGCAGCACAACCAACACCACAGCCGAAGCCCGTTGTTAAAGAGCCAACGCCTGAACCTTCAGCAGATGAAGACAGACCATTCTCTTTATGGGCAGAAACACTGGCTATCCTGGGTGAAACAGATAAACCGCTTCGCGGACTCCTTGCAGGTTCAAGTGCAGTGTTAAGAGGGGACTTTGTGCTTATCAACAGCTTTAACCCCACTCTTGACCAGTTTATCAGAATTGATACTCACCGCAGAGCTTTAAGCGAAGCAATTTATAAAGCGGCGGGCAGAAAATACAGATTAGGTATTTTCAAAGGCGAAGCAAAACAGACTGCTTCACCGTCAGGCAAAAAAGATCCGCTTGATGATTTTCTGAAAAAAGCAAACTCAAGTAATATACCATTCGACATTAATTAAAGGAGAGTTTTTAAAATGAAAGCAAGAATTCCCAATCAGGGCATGAGCCAGAATGCTATGCTCAAAAAAATTCAGGATATGCAGGCTGACATGGAAAACAAGCAGGCAGAAATCGAAGCAACAGAGTTCACAGCTTCTGCAGGTGGCGGAGCAGTTGAAGCAGTTGTTCTCGGCACTCACGAAGTTAAAAGAATTAAAATTGACCCTGAAGTTATCGATCCCGATGATGCAGAAATGCTTGAAGATATGATAACTGCTGCAGTTAACGAAGCAATCAAAAAATCAATCGACGCTATGGATAAAGCTATGGAATCTGCAAAATCAGGTCTTGGCGGTCTCGGCGGATTAGGCGGTCTGTTTTAATGGGCTATAAAGTTGCGCCTTTGGCAAAACTTATTGAGCAGTTTGAACGTATGCCGGGCATCGGCAAGAAAAGTGCCCAGAGAATTGCGTTTTACGTGCTTGGTATGTCAGATAACGAGGCAAAAAATTTCGCACAGTGCGTTATTGATGCCCACGAAAAAATTCACAGATGTTCTGTCTGCGGTGACCTGACCGACGCAGAGCTTTGTCCTATCTGCTCAAATGTGGCAAGGGATAAAAGCCTTGTATGCGTTGTTGAAAACCCTGCAGATGTGTTGGCTTTTGAAAGAACACGTGAATTCAAAGGGACTTATCATGTTCTTCACGGTGCTATTTCACCAATTAACGGCATAGGTCCTGAAGAACTTAATATCAAATCTCTTATCACCCGTGTAGCATCAGGCGAAGTAAAGGAAGTCATTATGGCTACCGACCCCACAGTTGAGGGCGAAGCAACAGCTATGTATCTCTCAAAACTTATCAAACCTTTGGGAGTTACTGTTTCTCGACTTGCTTACGGTGTGCCTGTAGGCGGAGATCTGGAATATGCAGACGAAGTAACTCTGCAGCGAGCCATTGAAGGCAGACAGATTCTGTAATTTTTTGAATAAATTACATTTGATAAATCAAGAATAAACATATACAATGAAAGGGCGTGATACGCATGAAAAGTGAACAGAAATCAGTTGCGACCAACAAAAAGGCGTATCACGACTATTTTGTTGAAGAAACGGTTGAAGCAGGTCTTGAACTTTTCGGCACGGAAGTCAAATCTGTCCGTCAGGGAAAGGTAAATCTTAAAGACTCATGGTGCAGTTTCAAAGACGGTGAAGTTTTCATCCACGGAATGCACATCAGTCCTTATGAACACGGCAATATTTTCAACCGCGACCCCTTAAGACCTAAAAAACTTCTTCTTCATAAAAAAGAAATCAACCGTTATTTCGGTCTTACAAAACAGCAGGGGTTAACACTTATTCCTTTGTCAGTTTATTTCGTGAAAGGCAGAGCAAAAGTGGAAATCGGTCTTTGCAAAGGTAAAAAACTGTACGATAAACGTGCAGTTGCCGCAAAGAAAGATGCTGCCCGCGATGTTGAACGCGCATTAAGGGATAAAAACAGGGAATAATAAAAATGCGTCGCAGACCCGAAACTTCTTCACTTGAGCGAAGCGAATATACGGGGATGAAAGGATTTCGACGGGGATTTTGAACCATGATAAGCGAGTAGAGGCGCGGTGCCGCTTTAAAAACCGCACGTTTTAAAAATAAACGACAAAAATACTACTTTACAGGCTGCTTAACTAAGCGCCCGTCCTGAATAAGACTACCGCGGCTTATTTAAGGGCGTCGATTAGCGGTGAACGTGAACAGGTGAGTGCCTTGTAACCTATCATGCATTAAAGGCTACCTGCGAAGCAAGTCTGCCGACTGACGTGCTTCAAAGGGAAATTTAAATACTCGGCTACACTCGTAGAAAGTTGTGAGGATGAGTTTTCGGACGCGGGTTCGACTCCCGCCATCTCCACCATTAAAATAAAAGCTCCGATTTTTCGGGGTTTTTATTTTTTGTCTAGGTAATCGAAACCACTCGTCCATCTTTTGCGTCAGCAAAAGGGACATAAAATGCGAAAGGTTGCGAAGCAACGAAATGTGATTCTTATTGAATTGTATCATTAAATATGATATACTGATTTATAACATATTTTTACTGGAGAGAAGAATATGAAAAAGTTTTTATCATTAATTTTAGTTTTAACAATGTTGTTTACTTGTGTTGCTTGCGGTAAAAGTGAGCCTGTAAATACAGATTCAACAACTACAACAGAAAGTACTACTGAGAATACCACCGAAAGTACAACAAAAAACGAATCAAATACTGAAAGTGTTTCAGAAGAAGAAAGCACCACTGTTGTGGAAGAAAGTACTACAAAAGCACAAAACGAAGAAGAAACTACAAAGAAAAATACGTCTACTACCGAGAAACCTTCTTCAACCAAAAAGCCTGAAACTACCACAAAAAAGACAGAAACAACCACTAAAAAGCCATCTGCAAATACTACAA
>JAZSFV010000165.1:0-4301 GCA_045532395.1 Acutalibacteraceae bacterium | reverse complement strand
CTATTGAGTTTTAAATATGGCAGGAACGTAAGAGGCGGAAAACCGGAAACCAAGAAATTTGATATGACAAAGCCTCCCTATAAGCAGGCTATGTATTTCATGCCTCTTGTATGGGCTTTTTCAGATTTTCAGAAAAGACTTCACAGAGCAAAGTTTAATAAAGTTAATATGGAAGGTATAAAACCACCCTATATCCTTATTTGTAACCACAATGCTTTCTTTGATTTTTATATGATGAGCAGAATCTTAATGCCCGACAGAGGATATTTCCCTGCCGCAGTTGACGACTATATCGGCAGAGAATGGGCGCTTCGCCATCTTGGTGCTATCCCCAAGAGAAAATTCACTGCTGACCTGAGCATTATCCGTAACTGCAAAAAAGCAATTCAGGATAAGCAGATTTTCGGCATCTACGCAGAAGCAAGATATTCTCATTGCGGTAAAACAGAAGTTATTCCCGATTCAGTAGGTCAGTTGTGTAAATATCAGGGTGTGCCCGTTGTTACTCTCAAAATGTCAGGTCACCACCTTTACCAGCCTTTCTGGAATTCAAAAAGAAGATACATCAAGCCTGTTGAATCAACACTTACATGTATCTACAAACCCGAAGAATTAAAAACTGCTACTGCAGACGAAATCAATGCAAAAATCAGAGAGCATATCTTCAATGACGATTTCAGATGGCAGTACGAAAATAAAATTAAAATCCCCTATAAAAACCGTGCAAAAGGTCTTCACAAGGTGCTTTATCAGTGCCCCCATTGCATGACTGAATACAAAATGAAGTCAGAGGGAGCAAAGGTTTACTGCGAGCATTGCGGAAAATCATGGACTTTAGGTGTCTATGGCGACCTTCAGGCTGACAGTGGCGAAACGGAATTCAAATTCCCCACCGATTGGTACGATTGGGAACGTGAGCAGGTTAAAAAAGAGGTTCTTGCCGGCACTTACCGTCTTGAATGCGACTGTGACGTTAACGACCTTCCCAACTCAAAAGGCTATGTGCACATCGGCCACGGTAAACTTACCCACGATTTGAACGGCTTCAAGGTTGAAGTTACACGCGAATACGATAACGAGCCCATGAAAATGGAAATTCCTGCTGCTATGCAGTATGCATGCCATATTGAATATGACTATCGTTTCGGCAAAAAACGTGACTGTATCGACCTTAACACTTTGGAAGACACATGGTATGTTTTCCCTGAAAACTGCGACTTTTCAGTAACAAAAGTAGCTCTTGCTACAGAAGAAATTTTCAACGAAATCGAAAGAAAACGTAAAGAAGAAAAGGCAGCACGTGCAGCGAAATAAAACGGAGAAAAAGAAAAAATGAAAAAAACAAAATGCTATTCTAACCATGCGCGAATAAAGAAGAATTACCCTCTTTATGAAACAATTGATGCAGAAGTTGTTTACGATATAATCGAATATTCCACACAGAAGTTTGGTGAAAGACAGTGCTTTCAGATTCCTGTGCCCGGTAAAGAAGACAGATTTGTAACTTATAAAGAATTTTCAGAAGACATTGAAGGCTTGGGCACATACCTTCTTTCAAAAGGGTACTCCAAACAAAAAATTGCAATCATCGGTGAAAACAGCTATGAATGGCTCGTCTCATATTTTGCAATTTTAGGCAGCGGCAACACAGCAGTACCCCTTGACAGAGACCTTCCCATTGCAGACATTTTTTATAACGTAACCAACAGTGAAAGTAAAGCGATAATATTCTCAACTGTTTATAAAGACGTACCAGAAAATTTAAACAAGCTTGAATCAGGCGTTGAAGAGTATTTCTCAATGGCAGATATCTATGATATGATTGCACAGGGCAGAAAGCTTATCGAAGCAGGGGACAACAACAGTTTTAAAAATGCTGTTGTGAAACCCGACGACCTTGCTGCTATCGTTTATACTTCAGGCACAACAGGCAAAGCAAAAGGTGTTATGCTCACACAGGGCAATATCGCTTCAAATGCAATTTCTGCCTGCCGTAATGTTGACGGTGAAGGATGCGGTGTTCTTGCTCTTCCCTTGCACCACACATTCGGTATGGTGGCAAACGTGCTTGCTCCGCTTGTTTTCGGTGCCCGCATTTATATGACAACAAGCCTCAGAAACATCCAGTCAGACATGGTCAAAATCGGTGCTACTGCTGCTTTCTGCGTGCCTCTTATGGCAGAACTTATCTACAAAAAAGTGTGGGCAACTGCCAAACAGAAAGGCAAAGATGAAATCCTCAAAAAGGGTATAAAAATCAGCAACACACTTCTTAAAATGGGCATTGATATCAGAAGAAAGCTTTTTGCAGAAGTTCACGAAGCTCTTGGCGGCAACCTTGAACTTTTTATCTGCGGCGGTGCTCCCTTAAGCGAAAAGATGGCATTTGAGCTTACATCAATGGGCATCAACATTCTTAACGGCTACGGTATTACAGAATGTTCTCCCATCGTTTCAGTTAACAGAAACCTTGCCAACAAAATCGGCAGTGTAGGTAAAATTCTTGACTGTAACGAAGTTAAAATCAATAACCCCAACAAAAAAGGTGTCGGCGAAATCTACGTCAGAGGCTCTAACGTTATGGTTGGTTACTATAACGACGAAAAGGCAACTGAAGAAGCTTTTGATGACGGCTGGTTCAAAACAGGCGACTTAGGCTACGTTGACGAAGACGGTTTCCTTTACATAACAGGCAGAATCAAAAACCTTATCATTCTTTCAAACGGCAAAAACGTTTCTGCTGAAGAACTTGAAGAAAAAATCCTTGACGAAATCAGCTACGTTGAAGAAGTTATTGTTTACGACGATGACGACAAACTTGCGGCTGAATTTTATCTTGATGAAAAATCAGAACCCGAAGCAAAAACAAAAATCAAGAAGGATATCAAAGAACTTAACATAAAACTTCCTTCTTATAAAAAAATTGCAAAAACAAAAATTCGTGATGAAGCTTTCCCGAAAACTACATCAATGAAGATTAAAAGAAATTATAACAGAAAAGGTTAATGGAGGAACTAAAAATGGAAGCAAAAATGATTGAAGAACTCAAAGCAATTATCGAAGAGTACACAGCAGAACCCCTTCCCGAAGTAACAATGGAAACTGCTCTCACAGCAGAATTCGGTCTTAACTCTTTTGAACTTTTCGAAATTATCTGCAAAATCGAAGAAAAGTACAACGTTACAATCCCCGACAGAGTGCTTATGTCATTCTCAACAGTAGGCGACGTTGTTAACTATCTTAAAGAAGCAACAAACTAAAAACATAAAAAATTAACCGCTAAGGATTTTTCCTTAGCGGTTTTTTTTTTGTCCGATTCGGTTTAATCAGTCAGCGATGATTTCGCCCTGGAGACCGGGAGTTGCAAATGCAGCGTTTGATTCGTCTGTGTCAATATGCATAGCAAGAGCATAAGAGGGGCTTACTCTGCAGATAACGTCGCCGAAAATAAGTGTTCTGCCGTTTGATTCGATTTTAACAGAAACAACCTGTTTGTCCTGAAGGCCATAGTTTTCAGCGTCTTCGGGAGTGCAGTGGATGTGACGTTTTGCAACGATTGCACCTTCTGCAAGTTCAACTTCGCCTTTAGGTCCTACAAGTTTGCAAGCACCTGAAGAAGCAGTGTCGCCTGATTCACGGCAAGGAGCAACAACGCCGATTGAACGTGCGTCAGAAGCTGAAAGCTCAACCTGAGTAGCAGGACGTGTGGGGCCGAGGATAGAAACAGCAGGGAATGAGCCTTTAGGACCGATAACCTGAACTCTTTCTTCGCAAGCAAACTGACCGGGCTGTGAAAGGTCTTTTTTCTTTGTGAGTTCATAACCTTCGCCGAAAAGTGTTGCAAGGTCTTCAGCGCTTACGTGTACGTGACGAGCAGATGTTTCAACTAAAACTAACTTTTTCATGTATGTATTCCTCCAAATAAATATTACCTTAATATTATACTACTCATTAAAAAAATTTTCAATAATATTGATGAAATTTGTAGCAATATATGTTATACTAAAAATAACAAAAAAGCCGAAAGGATTTAATAATATGTACACAACATGGGAAGAACTTAAAACAGATTGTCTGTCCTGCAATAAATGTGAGCTTGCAAAAACAAGAACAAACCTTGTCTTCGGCAAGGGCAACGAAAATGCGGAAGTTATGTTCATCGGCGAAGGCCCGGGCGAAAACGAGGACCTTCAGGGCATTCCTTTTGTCGGCCGCGGCGGAATACTTCTTGATAAAATGCTTTCCGTTGTTGATCTTTCCCGCGAAAAGAATATCTATATTGCAAGTCGGAGGCCAAGCGG
>JAZSFV010000234.1:0-2194 GCA_045532395.1 Acutalibacteraceae bacterium | reverse complement strand
CGTTTTCACGGTCAAGATACCATTCGCCATCGGTTGGCAGTTCTTCAAGAACATTGAAGAAATAGTACGGTGCATCGTCTTTTGTGCCATACATACTTACAAATTTAGGAGAAAGTTCTCTTGTCTGCTTATCAAAACGACCTATGGGTGATGATGCATCTGCCCAATCATATTTCCAATAGCCCATCATCCAGACTTCGTCGAGATTTTTCCAACCTGAAATTCTTTCTGCAAGTTCAGGGTTTACTCTGTACACGTCAGGTTCAGGGTTACGGATTTTATCCCAGTTTTCAACAGTAGTAGTGCCACCATTTGACTCTTTTCCGCAACCTGTTGAAACAACTTCCCCGGTAATCAGAAAATCGTTATCAGGGTATCTTGCTACAGTCTGTCTGCTGTCATTTACGAAAAGTTCGCAATAAAGAGGTCCTGTCCAGTCGCCATCATAACTTTTCGCAGTATGATATGAGCCTATAGCATAAATCTTGCCCCAATCATCTGCAGTGAGAGAATAAGGCTCTTTTGTTAAATCAACAACCACTACGTTATTTTTTGCATCAGCTGTAAGCCTTTCAGTTATCTGCGGATATTCTGTAGCCGGTTTAAAATCTTCGGGAGAAAGAGTTATACCACCGTTGATAACAACTTCGCCATCACCATAAGCACAATAATTTATAGGACATTCCTCTGTGCCAGAATCTTCCTCGGTAAGTTTAATAGAAGACACACGGTATTCCCCTGCTTCAACGCAGACTGTAATTGAAGTTCTTCCTGTTTTATCTGTTTTTCTGACTTCTTTGATAGCTCTTTCTATGGTAAGGAACGGACGGTCTTTTGTGCCGTCGTTATTGTCGTCACCTTTTGTACTTACATAAAAATCTCCATCAACCATGGTAACACCTTCTTCTTCGTTGTTTCTCGTTATCGATGGTGCTTGTGCTTTATAATCGCCCTGAAGAATATCAACCACGTCATTGTCGGCAATAAAACTTCCTACGCTTATGCCAAGAGCAGTCAGAAAAGCAATAACTGCCGTAAGTATTTTTCTTCCGATTATCTTACTGATTTTCAATGCCGATAATAAGCTTACCAAACCAACAAGGATTCCTGCAACAACATCAAAATTTTCTTCCATAAAAATCACCTGCTAAAACATTACCATATAAAAGGAATTAAACGATATCTGACTCTTTTCTTATATTCACTATAACCTTCAAGTTCTTTTTCAAGAACTTTTTCTTCGTTTTTAATTCTTTTTGCTACAATAAAAGGATAAGCAAGAAAAACTATAAATGCAAAAAGAGAACCTAAAACAAGCGGAATTGCAAGGAACATAAGTATTGTAGCAAAATACATTGGATGTCTCACAACCGAATAAAGCCCTGTGTCTACAACTTTCTGATTCTCCTGCACCTCAATCGTGCGTGAAAGATACGTATTTTCTCGCATAACTTCCGCATAGAGAACATAAGACAATAAAAACAGTACCGCTGCGCAAACCACTACCGCAACGGGCATCTGAAACCACTCAAAACGGAAATCAAGCCCCGCAACAACAAAACCTGCAAGAAACATAAGTCCGCTGAG
The DNA here is from genome assembly GCA_045532395.1 of Acutalibacteraceae bacterium. Classification (GTDB taxonomy): domain Bacteria; phylum Bacillota; class Clostridia; order Oscillospirales; family Acutalibacteraceae; genus SIG575. Next base: position 607 of record JAZSFV010000234.1, on the reverse strand, counting down.
TTTCACAACAAGACTTTGCTCATCTTCTTTTTCTTTTGCATTAAGACGTTTTTCCAAAAGTTCAGGATTTTTAAATATCATAACAATTCCCGCAATAAATATGGGCACAAAAAGAACACCCATAAACAGCCAACCGTTAAAATAGTCAAATGTGCCTGCAGGAAGAAAAACCAAAACACCCACAAGAACAATCCCTGAAATAAACTTTATCAAAGCCTGAAAAAATAGTTTTTTAGTCACGATATCATCACCTGTAATTTAAAGTTTATAAAGGCTTTCGTTAATTTTATCTACTAAACGGTCTGTCATTATAGCGGCAGATTCTATATGCACCTTACCCTCGCCTACAAAAAGCGTCATTGAATCGTTATTCTGTCTTAAGGATTTTATATCAGCAAAACGATATACTGTCTTTTTACCTGTAAAAGTGGTGTATTCAAATTTTTCTTCATCCAGAATAACAATTTTCTGATTATTCCAACATAATAATGCAAGTGCAGAAATCATTCCGCACACTACCATTCCGATAATCAATCCCCAATGCAGCAGCACAAAAAATGCTACTAAACATCCGACGGCACCTAATCCCAAGTCGGAGGCCAAGCGG
>JAZSFV010000263.1:0-8210 GCA_045532395.1 Acutalibacteraceae bacterium | reverse complement strand
ATCCGTGAAAGAAAACTCTTTCACGGATTTATTTTTATCCTCTGTCAGCAAAAATGTTGTTAATCTTTGTACCTAAATATTTGCCTGAAACAAACCATAACTGAACGGGTTTATCAGGGTATCCGCCATCATTTGTTGTTTTATGATGTTGTATTTTACTTTCTCTTTCAGGTTTTCAGATATTAACAAATGATTAATTTGACTTTATTGAGACTATATTGTAAAATAATATTTGGTGATAATTATGTTTGAAATAAGAAGTCAGAAAACAGTATGCGAAATTCCACCCACAAAAGAAAACGGCAGAAACAGTGAGGGCGATTTCATCACACTCAAAGACGGCACTATAATGTTTGCTTATTCAAGATATAATTCTGACGGCATGGAAGACGATGATTCCTGCGATATTGCCGCATTATTTTCCTACGATAACGGCGAAACATTTACTGACGGAAAAATACTTGTGACTGCAGAAAGCATGGGAGTTAAAAACCTGATGTGCGTTTCTCTTATGAGAATGGAAAACGGTGATATCGGGCTTTTCTTTCTTAAGAAACTTTCCAACGGATTTTCAGAATATTACCTTATGCGTTCATCTGATGAAGCAGAAACTTTTTACCACCAGACAAAATGTTTACCAAAAACATTCGGCGCATATTACGTTATAAACAACTGCAGAGTTTTGAAGACAAAAGACGGAAAGCTTTATATCCCTGCTGCATCGCACAGAAGAGGGATTGACGAAAAGGGTGAATTGCGGTTTGACTACTATGCATATTCATTGCTTTACGTTTCGGAAGATGACGGCTTTACATGGAGTGAAAAAAACATTAAATTTGCAAATCCCGATCCCAACAGCGAAACTGGGCTTCAGGAGCCGGGAATTGCTGAACTTGAAAACGGCTCACTTTATGCATATTTCAGAACAGACTGCTTATGCCAGTATGAAAGCATTTCTGTTGACGGCGGAAGAAAATGGACTTCCCCCTCACCAAGCAGATTCACTTCCCCCGAATCGCCGATGTTAATAAAGAAAAACCCTTATTCCGGAAAATATTACAGCGTTTATAACCCCGTGCCTTTCTATAACACAAGAAAAGAAAATGAAGAATTTTTCCATGCAGGCAGAACACCTATTATTCTGCGTGAAAGCGAAAACGGAACTGATTTTTCAAACGAAATCATTTTAGAAAGCGAAGAAGAAAGAGGTTACTGCTACCCTGCAATATATTTCACTGACGAAAAAACAATGCTTGTTTCTTTCTGCGCAGGCGGTAAAGAAGACGGCAGTTGCCTTAATAAAACAATAATCAAGAAAATTTTATTATAAAGGAGAAACACCATGGACACAATTAAAGTTGAGGGCATGAAGTTTGTTGATTCCTACGGCAGAGAAAGAATTTTTAACGGCATGAATGTCTGCGACAAGACAAATTACGTACCCGGTTTTGTTGCAAATGAATTTTCAAAGGATTTATTCTGGGTTGATGAATTCAAAAAACTTGGTTTCAACATTATAAGACTTGGAATGACATGGTCGGTTGTTGAGCCTGAAAAGGGAAAATACAACGAAGAATATCTTGACTCCATTGAAAAAATCATGGACTACTGCCACGAAAACGGAATTTACGTCTATCTTGACATGCATCAGGATTTGTACTGCAACAAAACAGGTGCAGGCGACGGTGCTCCTGACTGGGCGATTGACCCGGGCCCCTACAAATTCCAGAAAACAAAAATCGTCTGGGCAGAGGGTTATTTCTGGGGCAGAGCGGTCCACAGAGCATTCGATAACTTCTGGGCAAATAAGCCGGTTGACGGTGACGGACTTCTTGACTGCTTTGCAGAAATGTGGAAGCACGTTGCAGACAGATTCAAAGACCACCCTGCACTTTTCGGTTTTGACGTTCTTAATGAGCCTTTCCCCGGAAAAGACGGCGGTAAGGTTTTCAGAAAAATGATTGGAAAACTCGTTCGTGTTACACTTGTTGACAGAAGACTCAGCAGATGTAAGCTTCTCAAAGATGTTCTGGGCAAAGAGAAGATAAAAGTTCTTGACCATTACACAGGCGAAGTTTTCCGCGATATTGTAAACGCAGGAAAAGAGCTTGTGAATAAATTTGACAAAGAAAGATACATGCCTTTCCTTAACAAAACTTCTTCAAAAATCAGGGAAGTAACCGATAAAGGAATTTTATTTATCGAAAACTGTTACTACTCTAACCTGAGTATCCCCTGCGCAAACACGTCCATTGAAGTAAACGGCAAGCGTGAACCTCAGCAGTGCTTTGCACCCCACGGATACGACATGATGGTTGACACACCTCTTTACAAATATGCTTCAAACGCAAGAGTTGATGCTATTTTCGGTCAGCACAGAATTACTCAGGAAAGAATGAACAACCCCGTTATCGTAGGCGAATGGGGCGGTCACTCCGAGGGCACTGAATGGTTCCCCCATATTGAATTTCTTCTTGATACTTTCAACAAGTATAAATGGAGCACTACATACTGGGCATATTGGAAAGAACTGCTTGACGAGCCGATTATGACTCTCCTTTCACGTCCTTATCCCAGAGCGGTTACGGGTGAAATCAAAGAATTCTACCACGACAGAAAGAACGACCAATTTGTTCTTAAATATACTCAGGACAAAGAATACGATGTTCCTACAGTAATTTTCGCACATAAAGAAATCAAAGAAATTGTTGCTGACGGAGAAGTGAAAACGATTCCCGTTACAGACACTGCATCTGTGGTTGAAATCAAAACCTCAGCAGGTGAACACACAGTAGTAATTAAATTTTAAAATAAAAAAGCTCGTAAGACCTTGAAATCTTACGAGTTTTTTATTTAAAACATCAAATCAAGCTGGGATTCTATTTCGAGAAGCATGTCTTTCTTCTCTTTTATTATCCTTGAAATTCTGTTGACTTCGTTCATCTGATTTTTGATTTTTTCTTTATTTTTATCAACCTGCTTATCGATATAAAAACTGCAGTTTCCAATTTCAAAAACAAGATTATGGCTGAGATTGGATGAAAGATTTTCAAACTGCACTTTAATATCATAGCAAACTCTGTTTAAAAGCGCTTTCATATAAATCGCAAGCTCCATACGGACTTTTTTCTTATAAAGTTCAAAATTCCTTTTGTCTGTGCTGTTTAAAAGACGATTTATAAGAAGCTTTCCTTCTTCTATCTTGCTGTCATAATTTACGTTGAGTTGCCTTGAGGAGCATACGTTTCTTATTGCCAGCTCGCGTTTACTGTCGAGAAACTCCCAACCGCCGAAAGTTTTGAAAAACGACTGATAGAAAGAATCTACCCGCACCGCAAAGGATTTTGCAACTGAATCTGCATTGCTTTCAGCGCACGAAATAATATCATCGGCAGAAATTCTGCACACACTGAGAAGATTGTTGCAAAGATAATAATTCAACTCTTCAAAGGAATTTTTAGATGCTATTACAGATTTGATTTTTTCGCAATAATCATGATTTTTACGGTAAATCATATCCATCGCGTTTTTAACCAGATTCTCTGTTTCTGCTTCAAATTCTTTCACACGTATTGCTTTCTGGTAAGTTATAAAAGAATTCAGCTTTGTTTTATCAGGCACCTTTACAAGGCTTAAATCCTTAACATAACCATCATACACAGTCTTCAGATGCTTTGATGTAACACCATACATCAGCTCGATATATGAAATTGACTTTTTCGTCTGGGCAACCGCACGCTGATTTACAAGAAAATCAAAAAGTGCTTTTTCACTTTTTACTGACATCTCGTAAAACTCATCACCTTTTTTGCCCTCTAAAACTGCAAGAGAAGAATAAGGCAGGATAAGAGCATTATCAAGACCAAAAACTTCTTTGACCTTAAGACGTGAATATTTTAAAATCATCTCACGTTCCTCAGGTTCAATCATATCAAATTTTGTGAGCACAAAAGCGCATTGGGGCAAAAACTTCTTAAGGTTCTGAAGAACAAATCTGCAGATTGTTTCAGGGAAAGGTTTTGTGGAATCAATAAGAATTACAGACGCATCAGAAAGACCGTTTATCGCCTTTTTCGTAACATCTTCATGCCACAATTCCGTAGCATTTGTGCCGGGGGTGTCAATAATTCTTATTTTATCTTTTATACCGGTTGACGGCAGAAAAATATTTACTGAATAAATGTCTCTTGCAAAATCAGGGTCAGTTGTGAAGCCCTCGATTTTTTTTGCCATTTCTTCAATACCTGAAAAATCATATCCGATTGTTTTTCTGCTCTGGTCTTTAAGTTCAATTCTGTATCCGGGAGCATATTCAATTATTGTGTTTGCAACGGTAGTTCCCTGAAGTGAACAGGAAAGCAACAATTCACGCCTTAAAAGAGCATTTATAAAACTGCTTTTACCTGAAGAAAATTCTCCGATAATGCTCATATTAAGGAGTTTATCGTTTTGTTTTTCTTTGGTTTTCTGCAGCAATTTCTGCAATGGTTCTTCTTCACAGGCATACTTATGCAGCACAGTTTCAATCAGACCCACGTGCTTGTCGATTTCAACTATGCTGCTTAATTTATTTACGTATTCACTTTTGCCGTTGTTTACTGTCCCCATTTGAATTTTTTCCTTTTGCAGAAAACAAAAACTATATTGTTCTCAGCGCCGTTTTTAATTCATTTTTTAATGCATTTAATTTTTTTAAATGTTCATCAGACATGGGTCTGATTGAATTTTCAATTGCTTCGTTCTGTTTTTCAATCCATTCTTTTTCTTTTTTTATGGCTGAATTCATCATATCCGCATAAATTTTCTGCAAACGTGATGTGCAGTCTGCCGTTGAACGCTCAACAATTTTCGGCACACTCTCGGCAATTGCAGCTTTTGCAATTTCACGTTGTTTTTCGATTTTTGCACCGAATATTTTCTCTGAAAAAATACCTGCGCCTGTGCTTACACCCATGGTTGCAACTATAGGCACAATATTCACACCCATGCATATAGGATACAAAGCAATACTGAGCACTGTTGTGCCGATTCTTACCATATTGCGTTTTTTGTTTATATTTTCAAAATTCAGCGCTGCAACGTCAGTGTCACGCAAAAGATTTCTGTCCATTACACGCAGTTCATCGTTATACATTACATGCGTTCTGAACTGTCTTTCAAGCACGGTGTTAAACCATCTTGCATCTTCAGAAATTCTTCTCACAACCACGCTGTCTATACCGGCAGACATATTTGTAAGTTCAATTTTAAGTCTGTAGGGATAGTCCGAATTCCACCATCTCTGCAAATCATTGTTATGGGATGCTTCGTACTGAAGCCTTTCAGTAATCGTCATTTTATATTCATTTGCTTTTTCGAGCACTGCTCTGTTGCAATCGTTTGCTCTTTCGAGAAATCTGATTCTGAGTTTTTCCCACTCTGCTTCTGCATCTTCAACAAGCTGTTTTTTCTTGTTTATATTTTCACGACGTTTATTTTCGTCCGCTTCCTGACGGAGCATCAACTGTTCTTCAAGAGAATCAAGCTCTGATTCAGCCGTCCTGAGAACGTTGCTCATAACCCACTCTTCAGTAAGCTCTGCTCTTACGGGGTCACATACCCATTCTACAATTTTCCCTTTGATTTTGTCAATACCGATAATATTATCGTATGTATCATCGGGCATTTCCACATCATAAGGCACAAAAACAGGAATATCCATTTTCCATTGTGCAAGTTTACCTACAACAAAATCAACCAGCCGTTTTCTTTCCATAAGAGGAATCTGGTCAAGCTTTGTGATTATAAGCATCATGAACGGTGTCTTTCTTGTGATAAGACGTTGCTCGATAAAGAGTTTTTCACTCATGCTGAGTGCTTCTGTTGCCCTTGTGGCAATAATTGCGCCGTCACAGCCGAGAAGCGCATCGCCAATGAGCTGAACACGGCTTTCTTCAAGGTCGCCTGCGCCGGGAGTGTCGATAATTTCAACGTTATTAGTCTTGAGCCATTCATCTTCAAGACCTACATACACAGAGCCTTTTGCGTCTTTACCATAAAAATTATTTGCAGTAAGCCCATTCCATGATGACTTCTCAAGAGGAAGATTTTTAACTTTTTTACCGCTTTCCTCCACAACAACGAGAGTTTCGTTTGTACTGTAACGTATTCTCGTAAGCAACGCTGTAGAGGGAAGGTTTGAAACAGGGAGAAAATCCCTGCCGAACATGTGGTTGATGAATGTGCTTTTTCCTGTACTGAATTCGCCCACAACCGCAACGGAAAACCTGTCTCTCACCGCAGTTTTATATATGTTTACAATTTTTTCAGCAGTAGAATTCATTGAATATTTTTTGAAAATAGCGCTGAATCTGCCGATAACATCAATTGCATCCTGACTGATTTTAAGTCTGGGCTGCATCTGCTTGACAACAACTTTTTCAGGCTGTTTTTTTATTACTTTTTCTGTCGGCTCCTGCTGAACAATTTTTTTCTTAAAAAAATCAGCATTGTTTATCTGTTTCATTATATATCCACCTTCAAGCACGGCTTTTCTTTGTAAAACCGAACACACCGGAAAGATTTTTCAAAGTTCTTTCAGGCGTGTCCGTTATTATTTATGCAAGATATTTTTCGTAAAAATCTTTATCAATTGCTTTGTAAAGAGGATAGAGACAAGGCTCCACAAGAAGATTTAACAATTCTTTCATTCTTGCTTCATCTGCTTCTGAATATTCGCCGTCATAAAGCAATGCATCTATCACTTTGTTGTATGATTCATAGAGTTCATCTTTTAATTTGTTGTATTCACTTTTGTTTACATTCTTCAGCTTTTCAGGTCTGAAATAGCCGATAGGCTTTGAAAATTCCACACCTGCAAATTTTTCGTCAAATCTCAGGTCTTCAAAACCGATGAAAGTCTTTTCAGGCAAGCTCAGTGTGACAGTATTTCTGATGGGATAGATGAGAGTTTTATCAACCACACCAGTCATTTTATATTTAAGAAACGGAACTACCATACAAAGGCTGCCGTTTGCAATTTTCAAAACAGGAAGTCCGTAAGAATAACCCATAGGCATTTTGCAACCAAGCACAAAATCGTCAGTTTTAAGGCTCTTAAGCAACTTCTTTATATCAGTTTTTTTATCCATAACCGTTACTCCTTTTCAAGCAAATATTACATGCAGATAATCATCTGGTTGCCGCCGTCTTCCCATGCATCTTCAAACACATCTAAGGGTACCATCATGCCGCAGCCGTTGGGATGACCTGAATCGTTGAGAATTACCATAGGGTTGTCGGGGTCTGAATAGTCGATGCCGATAACCTGAACTGCATGGTTTACGCCGTCGTAGGGTGAATAATTATCATCGTCTTCACCGTACCAGATTTCGTCTGCATCAAGAGATACAATTACTTTACCGCCGTTTGCAAGGCAATCTGCAACATCTTCAATGTCGCCTGATGTTTCTTCGCAGTCAATGCCGTAGTAAATAAGCATATTTTCAATACAGCTTACGGGTGTGCCGCCCTCTTCTGTGAACCAGCCGTTTTCTTCTGCGATATCAGCCATTTCTTCAATATCAAGCTCCATGCCTGTCATTTCTTCTATAATAAATTTCTGTGCATATAATGCGCATCTGTTTGTATAGCCCTGATATTCCCATTCTTCCATTGATTCTTCAGGGTCGCCGATGATGCCATCGCCGTTGTTATCGATTGCTTCAAAGTTTACAACGTCATTGTATTCGTTGTCAAAATCGTCATCTACAGGCTCTGTGTTGATTACATCATCACCTGAATCTTCATCATAACCATCGTCATAATCGCCTTCAGACTCTTCGTAGTCGCCATCATCTGTGATATCGTAAACCTGAACAATTTCAAATATACCGTCATTGTTTTCATCAGTTGAAACAATGTATGTGTCCATTTCTCCGTCGCCGTCTGCATCAATATATTCTTCGTGAACATAATAGTCGTATTCGCCGTCGCCGTCCAGGTCTTCAAAAGACTGGAAAAGGTCAAAGTAGCCGTCACCGTCAAGGTCAGTTTCTATGTCTATTTCATCAATAATACCATCGTTATTGCTGTCATAATAAGAAATAACTGTATCATTTACACCGTCGCCGTCTGTATCTGCAACCCGATATTCTGCTGAAAAATCAGCTTCACCATCACCGTCTGAGTCTATAAGTTCTGTTGCATAGTCAGACTCACCGTCACCGTCT
>JAZSFV010000081.1:0-5699 GCA_045532395.1 Acutalibacteraceae bacterium | reverse complement strand
AAGCGGTCTTAGGAAGACAATCCAAGCCCACAACTCCTTGGCTCACAGAACGACATGGCTACGATCCGACTTTGCTAAAGCAAGCTTTAAGGTTGTTATTTATACAGATGTTTTATCAGACGCAATTGAACAGGCAGAAGTAATTCTTCCTGATGGTGAAATCACTGATGATAGTGTATATGCAACACTTTCAGGACTTGTTGCTGACGGCTATGAACTTCTTGCTTCAGAGCTTACTGAACCAGAAGATCAGGCAGTTGTAGACAATCTTGCACAGAATATTGTTGGTGAAATCAACAGACTGTACAGTATTGAAGCTGATTATTCAGAAGTATTTAAAGCTGTTGAAAGATTCGATACTGTTGACAAATTCTTATACACAGATGATTCTCTTAAAGCCGTTCAGGATATCATTGAAAGCATTTCATGGGATTTTAACGTAACTGAGCAGGATAAAGTTGATGAGTACGCACAGCTCGTAAACGATGCTATTGACAATCTCGTTCTTACTGAAGAAACTAAGATAGAGGCGAAAGAAGAAATCGGCGCAACAGTTGATAAAGAAGAAAAATTCATATACGGCGTCGACGAAGGTATTAACAGTGTTGAAGAGTATGTTAGAGTTATTAATGGTACACTTCAATATATTGAAACTGATGATGGCTTCGGTACAGGCACTGTTGTTGAAGTTGTTAATGATGAAGGTACTGTTGTTGATAGTTACACTATCGTAATCTTCGGTGATGTCAATGGTGATGGATACGTTGATGGTCAGGACTCATTGTTCATCTGGATGATTATCTGGTCAGGCGATACGTCAGTTAATGCTTATAATATCGCAGCTGATGCTAACAGAGACGGTGTTATTGATGAGCTTGACGTTGATCTTGTTGAAGAAGTCGGTGCTTTGAGCGCTACAATAGAACAACGATAAAAATTTAACGAAATTGTGCACCCAGCATAAAAATTCCCCCGTCTCAAAGGCAGATGGGGGAATACTTTATAATATTTATTATGTATCATAAAAATAATTGAAATATTAAAATTAATGTGCTAAAATATAGAAAATTTTAATAGGGTGGCGTTGTTTATGAAACAAAAAATCAAGTCATTTTTAAAACGCAAAGATATTGAATTTTCTGCGAAACGTTATGGTATTGATGCGTTGGGGGCAATGGCTCAGGGATTGTTTGCATCGTTGCTTATCGGCACAATAATAGGTACTATTGGTACACAGTTCAGTGTTGATGTACTTATTAAAATCGGTAACTATGCAAAATCAGTTTCAGGTCCGGCAATGGCAATTGCGATTGGTTATGCGTTGCATTGTCCGCCTCTTGTGTTGTTTTCGCTCACAGCAGTAGGTTTTGCTGCAAATGAATGCGGCGGAGCAGGTGGTCCCTTAGCTGTTTTATTCGTTGCAATTATTGCTTCAGAACTCGGTAAAGCTATCAGTAAAGAAACCAAAATTGATATTATCGTTACACCATTTGTTACTATTGGTTCAGGTGTAGGTTTGTCTATTTTATGTGCTCCCTATATTGGTAAAGCTGCAAGTGCCGTTGGCGAAGCCATTATGTGGGCAACTAATCAGGAACCGTTTATCATGGGCATAATTATTTCTGTTGTTGTTGGCATTGCTCTTACTTTGCCAATCAGTAGTGCTGCGATTTGTGCTGCACTCAGCCTTACGGGATTAGCCGGTGGTGCGGCTTTAGCTGGTTGCTGTGCTCAGATGGTTGGTTTTGCTGTGATGAGCTATAAAGAAAACAAAGTCGGTGGTTTGCTTGCTCAGGGTATCGGTACAAGTATGCTTCAGATGGGAAATATAGTCAAAAATCCTAAAATCTGGATTCCGCCCATTATTTCATCTGCAATTTGCGGTCCTGTTGCTACTTGTGTTTTCAAACTTCAGATGAATGGTGCGGCAATTTCTTCAGGTATGGGTACTTGCGGTTTAGTGGGACAGATAGGTGTTTACACAGGATGGCTTAATGATATCGCTTCAGGTGCAAAAGCAGCGATTACTGCCATGGATTGGATAGGTCTTATTCTTATTTCTTTTGTGTTGCCTGCTATAATAACACCTATTGTAGCATTACCCTTGAGAAAAATCGGCTGGATAAAAGAAAACGATTTAAAACTTGATCTTTAATATTATAAAAAACACGGTACATTGTATCGTGTTTTTTATTGATTATTTGCCTGATATAGTGTATAATCAATTCAATACTTTGTTTGGAGTGTACTTATATGAGAATGAGAAAAAAGAAACATCTTGATGAGCGTCTTGAAGCTTGTGGTGATTACTTTATAAAGGCCATGACAGATGATCTTAATTTCGAGACATCAATTGAAAAGAAAGAATATTTTGACTTTAAAGAGCTTTTTGGCAATGATAATCCTGTTGAGTTGGAAATCGGTTGCGGCAAGGGTGGTTTTGTGAATGAGAAAGCAAAACAGAATCCGGATATTAATTTTCTTGCCGTTGAAAAAATAGGTAATGTTATTGTTTCTGCGTGTGAAACAGCAAAGGAAAATGGTCTGACTAATGTTCGTTTTCTTAAATGTTCAGCTGAATATCTTGAAAAGTATATTCAACCTAAATCAATATCACGTATTTATCTTAATTTTTCATGTCCTTATCCCAAAAATAAATATAAAAATCACAGACTTACAAACAGAAAGTTTTTGAAAATTTATTCTGCTATTCTTAAAGATGGTGCTGAAATACATCAGAAAACTGATAATATGCATTTCTTTGAATATTCCCTTGAAGAGTTTTCTTTTGTAGGATATAAAATGAAGAATATTTCCCTTGATTTGCACAAGAGTGATTTTGAAGGCAATATTGTCACTGAATATGAGAAACGTTTTTCTGAAATGGGATTTCCTATTTACAGATTAGAAGCTTATCTTGAAGGTGAAAATTCTTATGAGTAAATTCGAAAATGTACTTTTACTTACAGATTTTGACGGCACTTTTGCCAATGATAAAGGTATAATTACAGAAGATAATATAGAAATGATTTCATACTTCACCTCAAATGGTGGTCATTTTTCTGTTTCAACAGGCAGAACTTATCAGGGCTTTCATCATTATAACAGTAAATATATCAACACACCCGTTTTGCTTGCAAATGGTGCCATGGCATATGATTATGAAAAAGAAGAAATTGTTTTCTGTGATGGCTTAGAAATTGATGGCAGGGGAGCTATAGAAAAGATTCTTAATGCGTTTCCTGAAATCACAATCGAAATGTATCCGTTTAATGAAACTTTTGCGATAAATCTTACTGATACTTCTCACAGACACTTTTCAAGCCAGGGAATAGAATATGAAGTTGTAAAAACTCCTGAAGAAGCAAAACTCCCATGGGCAAAAGTAATGCTCGCTTGCGGTAAGACCGACCCACGTGAAGTGCACTCTTTTATGGACAAATATACGCCTGAAATATCTTATATTAAGACCACAGGCGAGTTTATTGAAGTGTTGGCGAAAGGTGTCGATAAAGGAAGCGGACTGCTTAAAATGGCTGAATTTCTTAATATAGACAAAAAAGACGCTTACGCAGTCGGAGATGGTCTTAATGATATGGAGATGATTATTGCAGCCTCAAAGGGTTTTGCTCCTGAAAACAGTCATAAAGACATTTTAAAGGCAGCAGATTATATTGTCCGTTCAAATAATAACGGTGCTATAGCAAATGTTATAGAAATTCTCGATAAAATATATTAAAAATAAAACTCCCTGTCAGTAACAGGGAGTTTTTGTTTATTACTTGCTTTGTTTTTTCTTTTTAAAGAAATCAAACTCAAATATTGTTTTGAAAAGTTTAGCGTCACTCTTGTAACATTTATTAACAATGATTCCTGCAAGTAATCCGGCAATGAATCCGATTACCAATCCACCAAGTACGTCTGACGGATAGTGAACGCATAAATAAATTCTCGATATACCCATTACAATTGCAAACAAGAATGCAGTCCAACTGATTTTCTTATTTGTTGTAAAGAATAAACCTGTCATTGCTGCCATTGCAGATGTTGTGTGACCTGATGGGAATGATTTTTCACCAACCATATGTGAGCCCGCATCAATAAACCACTGATTGTACAATTCGCTTGCCTGGAAAGGTCTGGGTCTTGCAACAATGGGTTTGATAGTAATGTTAGTAAACAATGCACCGATTATGATACCGCCGAGCATTGCTGCACCAACTTTGCGGGTTTTCTTGAAAACCATCAGGATGAGTGAAAGTATTATAAGGCAAATTCCGTCATCGCCGAGAAATGATACAAACTCAAGAATGGGATCAAACAGCCAGCTGAAGCTGCCAATGTTTATTTTGTGAAAAAATTCAAGAAGTGCATGGTCGAAACCGGCAAAGGTTTCATTTAACCAATGTGCTGCTACTGACATTATAATTTCCTCCTTTAATATTTATATTAATATACACATATATGTAGCATATTTAAAATATTACACGTTTTAAGAAAGTGACCTGATTTCCGATTGAAAACCAGGTCACTATATTTTATTTTTCTGAATGGTCAGGTACAGTAAATCCTTTAGAAGTGAGAAGTTTGTAGATTCTGTCAGCGGGATTGAGAAGTTTGCTTACTGACATATCATGGTTAAGAGTATCAACAATATATGAAATATATTTTGATAAGTCAACTTCACAGTACCAGTCTCTTTCAAGAAGTTCAGGTGTTCTGTAAATAAGGTTTGTTGTGAATACTTTAGTAATCATACCTTCTTCATAAGCTTTGTCAAATGATTCAAGACCTTCACAGAAGAGTCCGAAACTTGAGCAAACGAAGATTCTGTTTGCCTTGAGTGCTTTAAGTTTCTTTGCAACTTCAATCATTGATTCGCCTGAAGAAATCATATCGTCAACAATGATAACGTCTTTACCTTCAACGTTGTCACCGAGGAACTGGTGAGCAACAATGGGGTTTCTGCCGTTAACTACTACTGAGTAGTCGCGTCTTTTGTAGAACATACCAAGGTCAACACCGAGAACTGTTGAGTAGTAGATGCATCTGCCCATACCGCCTTCGTCAGGTGAAATAACCATAAGGTGTTCTTTGTCAATGTTGATATCGGGTACATTTTTAACGATAGCCTTAATCATCTGGTATGTGGGCTGAACGTTTTCAAATCCATTAAGGGGGATAGCGTTCTGAACTCTGGGGTCGTGAGCATCAAATGTGATGATATTATCAACGCCCATGTAGTTGCAAAGTTCCTGTAAAGCATTTGCACAGTCAAGTGATTCTCTTGAAGAACGTTTATGCTGTCTGCCTTCATAAAGCATAGGCATGATAACTGTTATTCTTCTTGCTTTACCTGCGATAGCGCTGATAGCTCTTTTAAGGTTAGCGTAATGTTCGTCAGGGCTCATGTAATGTGTTTTACCATATATTTTATAACTTAAGCCGTGGTTGAACATATCACAAACGATAAAAATGTCAAAACCTCTTACAGTACCGCTTATTGTTGCTTTACCTTCACCTGTACCAAAACGGGGGAAGTGCATGTTAAGTAAATAAGATTCTCTCTGATATCCTGCAAAAGCAATAGTTGTTTTGTGTTCACTATCGCGTTCGTGTCTCCATCTTACAAGATATTTGTCAATTTTCTCTGCAAGCTCCTCACATGCGGGTAAAGCCACAATGCCAAGCTGACCAAC
>JAZSFV010000146.1:0-38863 GCA_045532395.1 Acutalibacteraceae bacterium | reverse complement strand
ACGCTTGGGCTTATGTCTATGATGGCGATGTGCGGGCTTATGATTCCTGCATCTGACAGAAGCCGTGTTTCAGTTTTTGAAAATATTCTTGCAGATATCGGCGATGAGCAGAGCATTGAGCAGTCACTTTCAACTTTCAGTGCTCATATGACAAATATTATCGAAATACTTAACATTGCAGGTGAAAAAAGCCTTGTTCTTATTGACGAATTAGGAGCAGGTACTGACCCTGTTGAAGGTGCAGCACTTGCCACTGCAATTCTTGAAAGGCTTCACATAAACGGTGCAAAAATCGGCGCAACAACACACTATGCAGAACTTAAATCTTACGCGGTTGATACTCCCAGAGTAGAAAACGGCTCTTGCGAATTTGATGTTGCAACATTACGTCCCACATATAAGCTTTTAATCGGTGTGCCGGGTAAATCAAATGCTTTTGCAATTTCCGAAAGACTTGGAATGAACGGGGAAATTGTAGACAGAGCACGAGAATTGGTTGACACTGAAAGCACTCGTTTTGAAGCAGTTTACGACAAGCTTGAAAACACACGTAAACTGATGGAAGAAGAAAAAGAAAAGGCAGAAAAAGCCCTTAAGGAAGCAGAGAGACTTAAAGAAGAAGTTACAAAACAAAAAGAAGAACTTTCAGTTATACGTGAAAAAGAAATCGAAAAAGCACGCAACGAAGCGGTCAAAATCGTTGAAGGCGCAAGACGTGAAAGCTACGCACTTCTTAATGAAATTGATGCTTTGAGAAAAGAGCAGAAAAAGACAAAGGATGCGTCTGATTTAGCACGTAGAGCAAGGTCTGCTATGAAGAAAGGTCTTGAATCTATAGACAGTGCGGCAGACCCTGTTATGAACCTTGCAGAAGATGATGATTATGTATTGCCCCGTGACCTTAAAATCGGCGACCATGTTGTTATCGCAAGCCTTGCAAAGCAGGCGGAAGTTACATCTTTGCCTGATAAGAAAGGTGAAGTGGGCGTTGTTGCAGGCGCTATAAAGACGAGAGTTCATATTTCTGATTTAAGGCTTATGGAAAACAAAGAGCCGAAGAAAACTCCGCCCAAAAGAAGCGGAACTTCAAACTTTGAAGCACGAAGCACCGCAAAGGCAGAAACAAAGGTTGACTTACGTGGCATGAACGCAGACGAAGCAATTATGACTCTTGACAGATATATTGACACTGCTTACCGTTTGTCGATTACTGAATTTACAGTTGTTCATGGTAAGGGAACAGGCGTTCTTCGCAGTGCTGTACAGCAGTATCTTAAAGGCAACCGTTTTGTTAAAAGTTACCGTCTCGGCATTTACGGCGAGGGCGAAAACGGTGTAACAATAGTAACTTTAAAGTGAAAAAGTTGACGAATAAGACAAATGCTGATATAATGTATAAATAATTATGTTCCGGAGGTTGAAAACATGGAAAAAAGCAGAAGCAGTTTCACAGGCAAGATTGGTTTTGTTCTTGCTGCTGCAGGTTCTGCTGTAGGACTTGGAAATATATGGCGTTTTCCTTATCTTGCGGCTCAGTACGGCGGAGGAATTTTCCTTCTCGTTTATCTCTTGCTTGCTATAACTTTTGGCTTTGCACTTATGTGCACTGAAATCGCAATAGGCAGAAAAACAGGACAGAGTGCAATCAATGCTTACGGCAAACTTAATAAGAAATTCTCATTCATCGGTTGGTTCGGTGCTGTTGTACCTGCAATAATACTTCCTTACTATTCAGTAATCGGCGGTTGGGTTACAAAATATATGACCGTTTATGTCAAGGGCGATGTTGCGGCGGCTGCAGGCGACAGCTATTTCGGAAACTTCGTTTCAAACACAGGTCCGTCAATCGGATACTTCCTGCTTTTCCTTGGCGTTACTGCAATTATTGTTCTTCTGGGCGTTGAAAAAGGCATTGAAAAAGTAAGCAAATTCATGATGCCTATACTTATTGCACTTACAATTTTTATTGCGATTTATTCAATGACATTACCCGGTGCTATGGAAGGTGTTAAATATTATATTATCCCTAATTTCGATGGTTTCACACTCGGCAAATTAGGTAAAACACTTCTTGCAGCCATGGGTCAGCTTTTCTACTCAATGTCACTTGCTATGGGTATTATGATTACTTACGGCTCATACATGAAGAAAGAAGTAAGCATTGAAAAGTCAGTAAGACAGATTGAACTTTTTGACACAGGTATTGCATTCCTTGCAGGTCTTATGGTTATTCCTGCTGTTTTTGCTTTCTCAGGCGGAGAAGCAGACGTTGGCAAAGGTCCCAGCCTTATGTTTGTAATGCTTCCTAAAGTTTTTGAATTTATGGGTCCAGTAGCCGGCAGAATAGTTGGTATACTCTTCTTCCTTCTTGTGCTTTTCGCAGCACTTACTTCTTCAATTTCACTTATGGAAACAGTTGTTTCAATTATCATGGATAAAACAGGTTGGAAGAGAAAGGTTACTTGTGTTGTTGTTTTCTTAGGTTCTGTTATTATCGGTCTTCCGTCAGCACTCGGCTTCGGCGTTTTAAGCGACATCAAACCTTTGGGTCTTGACGATATACTCACGTTCTTTGATTTTATAAGTAACAGCGTAATCATGCCGATTGTGGCACTTCTTACCTGCATCTTTGTAGGTTATGTTCTCAAACCCAAAGCACTTATTGAAGAAATTGAAATTGGCGGTAAATTTAAAGCAAAAACTCTCTTTACTGTAGTTATCAAATATATCGCTCCTGTGTTTATCACACTTATTCTCGTTTCTTCAGTTCTTGATGCTTTCGGAATTATGAAACTTTAAAATTTTTCAGGGCAGAAAAATCTGCCCTGATTTTTTTGTGTATTTTTCCAAAACGTACAAACCCTCTGAAAATAACTTATTATAAGAAATTACAAAAATAAAAAAACAACGGAAAAATATTGACTTTTTTTGTTGTTTTTATTATTATATATATGTAGTTAGTCTAGACTAACTGTGCAAGGAGAATGATTATGAAAACATTAAAAGATGTAAGAATCGGCTCTACAGTGAAAGTTGTGAAACTTCATGGTGAAGGCGCACTCAAAAGACGCATTATGGACATGGGCATTACAAAAGGTGTGGAAATTTACGTAAGAAAAGCAGCACCTTTAGGCGACCCGATTGAAGTAAGAGTACGCGGATATGAACTGTCTTTGCGTAAAGCCGATGCACAGATGATTGAAATAGAATAAACAAAAGGGCAGTAAGCCCTGATGTTTTTTGTTGATAAGTTAGTGAAAACTAACCGTGAAAGGATTAAGATTAATGGAATTGAAGATTGCACTTGCAGGCAACCCTAACTGCGGTAAAACAACATTGTTCAACCTGCTTACAGGCTCTAACCAGTATGTAGGCAACTGGCCCGGTGTGACCGTAGAGAAAAAAGAGGGAAAACTTAAAAGAAACGATTCGGTTATAATAACAGACCTGCCCGGTATTTATTCTTTGTCGCCCTATACTCTTGAGGAAGTAGTTGCGAGAAAATACCTTGTAAACGAGCGTCCTGATGCAATTTTAAACATTGTTGACGGCACTAATATTGAAAGAAACCTTTATCTTACAACTCAGCTTATGGAGCTTGGCATTCCTGTTGTAATAGCCATTAATATGATGGATATTGTAAGAAAAAACGGTGATAAAATTGATATTGAAAAATTAGGAATGAAACTTGGTTGTAAAATTATTGAAGTTTCTGCACTTAAAGGTGAGGGTGCAATTGAAGCGGCTGAAGCGGCAATTGAAGCAGCAAAAAGCCACAAACCTGTACACGCACATATTTTTTCAGGTGAAGTTGAGCACGCCCTTGCGCACATTGAAGAAGCAACGGTACATAATCTTCCGGAAGCACAGCAGAGATGGTATTCAATCAAAATTTTTGAACGTGATAAGAGAGTTATTGAACAGTTAAAGCTTGATAAAGATATTCTTCAACACATTGAAAAGGACATTTGCCACGTTGAAAAAGAATACGATGACGATGCGGAAAGTATAATTACAAACGACCGTTATATTTATGTTGGCAGAGTGCTTGACGGTTGTTACAAGAAAAAGAATGCAGGCAAACTGACAACGTCTGATAAAATTGATAAAATACTTACTAACAGAATTCTTGCATTACCGATTTTTGCACTTATTATGTTTGTAGTTTATACTCTTTCAATCGGCACTATAGGCGATTGGACAGTTGTTTTCATGAATGACGGTCTGTTCGGCTCTTTTAAAGAATTGGTGTCAGCAGGGGAGCTTCCAAACTTTATGGGAAATTGGTTAAGTGTTCCCGAGCTTCTTGATAAAGTTTTACTTTCACCTGACGGCACACCCGTAATTGCACCATGGCTCTACAGCCTTGTTATGGACGGAATTGTAGGCGGAGTAGGTGCAGTGCTTGGTTTTGTGCCGCAGATGGTAGTTCTTTTCCTTATGCTTTCGCTTCTTGAAGATTGCGGCTATATGTCCCGTGTTGCATTTATCATGGACAGACTTTTCAGGAAATTCGGTCTTTCAGGAAAAAGCTTTATCCCCATGCTTGTGGGCTCAGGCTGCAGTGTTCCCGGCATTATGGCATCGCGTACAATTGAAGTTGAGCGTGACAGACGAATGACAATTATGACAACTGCTTTTATCCCTTGTGGTGCAAAAATGCCTATGGTTGGTATGATTGCAGGTGCACTTTTTGGCGGAAATTCATTTATTGCCACATCAGCATATTTTGTAGGTGTTGCGGCAGTTGTAATTTCAGGTATCATACTCAAGAAAACTAAGGCTTTCAGAGGAGATGTTTCACCTTTTGTTATGGAACTTCCCGCTTATCATATGCCGTTAGCATCAAATGTTTTAAGAACAACGTGGGAGCGTGGTTGGTCGTTTATTAAACGAGCAGGTAGTGTTATTCTTGCGGCAAGCATTGTTATCTGGACGCTTAACAATCTTTCATTTGAGGGCGGATTCCATTTTATAACAGGTGATGAAAACTCAGTTCTCAACGTAATCGGCAGCGCCATTGCAGTAATATTCAAGCCTCTCGGCTTCGGCAGATGGCAGGCGGCAGTTGCAACAATTCTCGGTCTTGTTGCGAAAGAAGAAGTTGTAGGTGTATTCGGTGCACTTTCTACTGCAGGAGAAGATTATGTTTCAATGGGCATGGAATTCTTTGACGGAAGTAAACTTGCAGGATATTCCTTTATGATATTTAACCTTCTTTGTGCTCCTTGCTTTGCTGCTATGGGCGCAATCAGAAAAGAAATGAACAGTGCAAAATGGACTGCCGCGGCAATCGGCTACATGTGTGTTTTTGCTTACGCAATTTCTCTGATGGTTTATCAGTTCGGAACATTCTTTGTGACAGGAAACTTCACTTTCCTTACAGGTGCGGCAGTAGCAGTTTTCGCACTTATGGTGTATTTACTTGCAAGAAAAAATAAAAATAAAACAAATTCCTTAAAAAAATAAGGAGAAAAAATTATGAATTGGCAGACGATTTTAGTCCTTTCAATTGTGGTTGTAATTTTCCTTGCAATTGTGATAAAGGGCATAAAAAACAAGAAAAACGGCAAAAGTTCTTGCTCCTGCGGATGCGGAAGCTGTGCAAATAAAGAATTTTGCCATAGTAAAAAAGAATGATTAAGCGTCACAATGTGACCAAAACGAGTCACAATGTGACACAGAGAAAGAGATAGAAAAAGAGATAGAGTAAGAGAAAGAGCAGAGAAGAATACAACCGCTTTTTCATAAAGAAAAAAGCGGTTGTATTTATAGAGAAAAAAACAAAAATAATTCCGTGGCTTATTTGTTATCGCCACGGAGTTATTTTTTTAAGAAGAAAAATTTTTACTTTAAAATTTTATTACAGCATTATGGTCGTCAATGCCGTAGTTACCTGCAGAGTGTTTCAGAATTTCATAAAGGTCGATGGTTTCACCCTGTGAGCCTTTCAGTTTTTTGTTGAGGATTTTAAAAACGGGTTTTAATCTTTTGAAAACTTTAAGCAGAGTATCACCCTCGGGATTACCCTCAACAAAGGGTTGGTTTCCTTCAAAAAGTTGCCTTACGATGTCGATTGCAAATTCATTGAATTTACGGTTTTTAATATCTTTATGAGCCTTTACAAAGAAAAGACGTGAAACTTTACCCACAGTCCAGTTGTTTAATTTTTTGCCGATAAAACTTACGGGTTTATATAAATTTTCTTTATCTCCTGCACCGAATTTACCGAGAAATCTTTGCGGATCTTTTTCCATGGAGTAAAGGATTGTGCGAATCATTCTTTCAAACTGAATTTTAAGATATTCTTTGCCTGAATTTCCTTTTTTGTCCCATTCAAATTCAGGAACTTCATAGCTTTTGATTTCAACAGTATTTTCATCTCTGACAGTCACAAGTCTGTAGTAAGCAGGGCAACCTATAAGAGAGCCTGTGCAGACATCATAAAATTTATTTCCTTTTTCAGTTTCTGTTACGTTTATGCTCTGGTTGTGCATATGTCCCGTAAAAATAAGATGAACGCCGTTATCTGCAAGTGCTTCGATTAACTTTTTGCTTTCTTTCTGACGTGCATCAGGGATAAGCATCAAAGCGGGCTGGCCCGGCAAAACGGGGTAATGCTCCATGGCAATCATTACTTTTTTATCTTCTTTTGCCTTTTGCGCCTGAGCATAAATCCAATTCAAAAACTCATCATCGTAAGTCTTGTTTGAACCCTCAGCAGTATCGTTACAGATAACAAGAAGACGGACATCTTCTGACAAATCCGCAACGTAGGAAAGATGCTCTTTGTTGAATTCTATCGCGTCATCATAGCCGAAATCTTTGTAAAAATCGTAAAGTTCATGAAAAGAAATTCCCTCTACCGTTATTCTTTCGCCACCGTCATAAGCAAAGGGGCTTTCCGAAATGTCATGGCCTGCAGATACGACAAAAACTTTCTTGCCGCTTTTTTCTTTGAAATCTCTGAGAAGTTCTGAAAATTTTTCATGACTTTTTCTTTCACCGTTGAAAGATAAATCACCTGCGATGAGTATAATATCAGCTTCATCGTTTGTTTCCATCATTTTGAAAAAAGCTCTGTTTATGGCTTCTGTTTCTGCAAAGCATTTCTGCTCGAAGTCCATAAAATTTTCGTATTCTTTGCCGTAAGCACCAAGTTCATATGCAAAAAAGTGAGGGTCAGCAACTACAAAAAATTTAAGTTCTTTCATAACTTTTACTCCCAATAAGAATATACCAAAAATTATACCAGTATTACGATTACTTTGCAACAAATTTCTATTGATTTTACTTGGTAAATATGATTTAATATACAAAGATAAAAGAATTGTATTTTATTGGAAAGAGGTAAACTTCAATGAAAGGGAATTTTAAAAAAGCACTGAAACTTTTTTTAGTGTTTTTTAAAATCGGCGCATTTACTTTTGGCGGCGGTTATGCCATGGTGCCCATTATTCAGTCGGAAATTGCAGAAAAAAGAGGCTGGATAAAGGAAGAAGATATTCTTGATATTCTTGCAATTTCAGAGTCAACTCCCGGTCCTATCGCAATTAACTCTGCCACATTCGTAGGCTATCAGGTAGCAGGGGTTTTCGGATCTGTTATGGCAACTTTAGGAGTGGTTTTACCCTCGCTTTTTATAATTTCGGTTATATCTTATTTCTTCAAGGAATTCCTTGCTTTCAAGGTTGTGAAATATGCTTTCATGGGAATCCGAGCAGGTGTTCTGGCGCTTATTGTGAAAGCTGCAAAGAAAATGGCAACTGCATGCCCGAAAAATATTGTTGCGTATATAATCGTTGCGGTATCGTTTATTTTAACTGCAGTGTTTGATGTGAACGTGTTTATTGTAATAATTGCAAGCGCGATTGCAGGGCTTATTTATTCCCTCGTAACTGACAAAAGAAAGGAGGAGAAGAAATGATTTTTCTCAAGCTTTTTCTCACTTTCTTCAAAATCGGTGCTTTCACTTTCGGTGGCGGTTACGCTATGCTTCCTTTGATTCAGGCAGAAGCAATCAACAACGGCTGGCTTACAATGGAGCAGATTGTTGACTTTATTGCAGTAAGCGAATCTACTCCTGGCCCCTTTGCAATCAACATGGCAACATTCGTGGGCACGCAGATGGGTAAAGCGGTATTCGGCATTCCCGGGGGAATTTTAGGTGCATGCAGTGCCACATTAGGTGTTGTAATGCCATCGTTTATCGTTATTCTTTTTGTTGCAAAATTCTATCAGAAATTTAAAGAAAATAAAATCGTTGCAGGTTGCATGAGCGGACTTAAACCTGTTGTTATCGGGCTTATTTCTGCGGCTGTAATCTCAATCGGCAAAACTGTTTTCTTCCCCGATTCAGTTGCACTTTCAGTTCTTGCAAGCTACACATTTATTTTCTCGGCACTTTTATTTGCAGTAATGCTTTTCTTAAGTATAAAGAAAAAAATGAACCCCATTGTTATTATCGTCATTTCTGCCGTAGCAGGAATCGGAGCAGGATATCTTGGCGAATATATGGGTTGGTTGTAATGGTTATGGTAAGTCGAAACATACTTGTTTCGACTCAAAATCTTTGATTTTTGCCACAAATTTCCTTTGGAAATTTGTCCATATCCATTGAAATGAGTGTTGTGCAAAATCAAATAATACAATTTGATTTTGCTAAAGCCACTTGAAAAGTGGCTTGTCGAAGCGCTTTTCAGCGTTTCGACAAACAACAAACATTATAAGGAGGAAAAAACATGATTTTCAAAATAGTTTTTGCTTTATGTTTAGCAGTTACCGTGTTTTTCACAATAAGACGAGGTGTAAAAGTAAATTACTCTGACCTTGCAATTAAAGTTTTAACAAGTTCGCTTTTTGTTGCAACAGGTATCTCGGCAATAATCAGCAACCCCAACGTTAATCTTACCTTTGCTTTGATGATTGTCATGGGCGGAGTTTTCGGCATTCTGGGTGATGTTTTCATTGAACTTAAATGGATTCAGAAAGAAAACAGCGATACTTTCCTGACTTTTGGCTTTGTAACATTTATGATTCAGCATGTAATTATGGTTGCGGCTGTTTTCGTCCATTACCCCATGTCACTTGTAAATGCTCTTATCTGCTTTACTGCACCATTGGTGGTTTTACTGTTTTCAGGTTTTGCTGCAAAACTCACAAAAATGGAAATGGGCAAATTCAAGGTAATTGCAAACGCTTACGGTGCTCTTGCTTCTATGACCTTCTCTGTAGGGTTTATGACAATGCAAAACTACGGAATGGAAATTTCGCAGATTCTTTTCTTCGCAGGCGGTTTGTCTTTCTTTGCTTCAGACCTTGTTTTAAGCCAGATTTTCTTCGTCAAAGGCAAATGCAACAGAGTGAGAGTTATAATTAACCACGTTACATATTACGGCGGACAGATTTTAATTGCAGCATCACTTTTCTTTATGAAATAAATCAGAAAAAGCCTGCTTACTGATTGGTAGCAGGCTTTTTTTATGCGGAGTGCAGAATTCAAAATGCAGAATTTCGGGTCTGCGACGCAATTATATGAAAATAATTTATAATTTATCTGTGTGTTTCAGTAAAAAAGAGGTTGTAATTTCTACAACCTCTTTTAATGTTATTTAAGGTGGTTTGCTACGTCGCGGTCGTAGTGGCCTGTGTCAACGTAGGAGTTTTGTGTCTGGATTTTTTCGCCCCATTTGCGTGCGATTTCTTCATAGGAATCTGTTTTGATTTTTGCTCGCTCGAAGCCGTCTGCAGCACCTTTCAGGCACCAGTCGCTTTCCCA
Organism: Acutalibacteraceae bacterium; assembly: GCA_045532395.1. Classification (GTDB taxonomy): domain Bacteria; phylum Bacillota; class Clostridia; order Oscillospirales; family Acutalibacteraceae; genus SIG575. The sequence continues at coordinate 29,085 of JAZSFV010000146.1, read as the reverse complement.
CATTCCGTGGTTTGCGGCTTTGTAGGTCCACAAAAACCAGGAGTAATCAAAGTTTTTAAGAGACTTGAAGCAGCCTTCCCATGTTGTTTCCTGATGGGGATAAAATTCGCCCATCATCAGAGGCACTGTGGGATGCAGAACTATTGTAAGAAGCAGGAAGAATGCAAAAATGAAGTCTGAATTATTATAGAAATGAACCTGATAAACAACATTTTCCCAGCCTCTTGCCCAAGCCCAGGGAAGAGCAAAACCTGTCCAGATTGCTTCCATGGTAATAATATGGTCAGTATCTACTGCACGTACAGTATCATAAAGGCGGAGATAGATTGATTCGTTCTTTACTCGTCTTGTAAGTTCACCGCATTCAACGTCGCACATAGGTTCATTCAGAAGGTCATACATTGCAACTGCAGGGTTTTCTTTGAAACGCAGAGCAATTTCCGTCCAGAGTTCATCAGTAAGTGTGCGGTAAAATTCGCCTTCTTCTGTGTCGTCATAAAGTCCGCAGCTGTCGCCTTTACCGCTGTGAGGCGCGTCACTCTGGAAACCGGGAGCACCGTGCATGTCAAGAACAACGTAAAGTCTTCTTTCTGAACATTCACTTACTACCCATTCGAGTTTTGACAAATCCCACTTTCCGTTTTCGTCAAGGATTTTTGTGCCCTTATCGTCTGAATAGAAATTTCTGTACCAAAAAGGCACACGCACTGCATTGAAGCCCATTTCCTTGATAAGGTCAAGGTCGTATTCTGTGATGAAATTATCTTCATAAGTGTTCATAAGCTCATATGCTTTTTCAGTGCCGAAACGTTCAATGAGAGTCTCAAGCATTTCGTGATGGTCCTTTACTTCCTCGTAAGGGCAGAGCCAGTCTTCCTGAATAAGCCAACCGCCAAGGTTTACGCCTTTGAGAATAATTTTTTCACCTTTCTGATTCACGATATCCCTACCTTTTACGGTAAGAAAATCTTCTTGGGTAAAGCCTGTTGAAACGGTTTCGTTTTCAGCAGCAAAGCCTACAATGCCAAGCTGTAAAATAAGGGTAAGACATAAAACAATTGAAATTATTTTTTTCATACAAAAACCTCCCTTTAGTTTAATAATATACGCATTTAGTTTTAAAGTCAAGAAAAATCCCTGACGGTGTCAGGGATTTTTTGTTAATCGGATAAAATTTTAAAAAGGTTTTCGGAAAGGTCCGAATGGGGGAATCTTATGGGACCATGTTTATATCTTCCGTTTTGTGAAAAGTAAATTGTGTTTGCGTTTTCATTATCAAGTGTGATAAGAATTTTATCAAATTCATAAACGCAGGGCTCGATACAATCGCAGTTGTCCCGGATTTTTGTTGCTGAACCGAATGTGATTTCAAGGCAAGTGGTGTTTGCTTTGAGATTTTCAATATCATCTTCGGTTACTGCAAGTTTTAACATATCCCAATAATTACTGTTAAGTTCTTCATTGAGAACTTTTAAAACTTCCGATGCCTGATGTGAAGTTGGTGCTTTGGTTTTTCCGCCTGAATAAAATGTGATTTCCTTTATTCCTGTAAGATAATTCACGCCGTAAGGGTTTAAATTTTCTTCGGGACATTTTGTAGGGTCTGAAACTGCAATTTCAGAAGCAACAGTAGGGCCAGAAATTGCCCATTCTTCATTTGTTTCAGGGCTTATCCATGAAGTACCCTTTGAATAAGGAAGGCTGGTTGATGAAATATCAGCTTGTGAATTTCCGTTTTGTTCTGTTTCTGCCTGCTTTTTGCAAGCGGTGAAAACTAACGAGAGTGTAAGCAAAGAAAGAGTAAGTGCCAAGAGTTTTTTTGACATAAAATCACTACCTTATTGTCTTTGCAATCTCTGCCGCCTCCTCAAGTGAAACAGTTGTGATTATCTGATAATTCAGGGAATTTTTTCTGTAAGTGATGACAGACACGCCGTCTTCGCTTGTTACAAGGGCAGAAATCCCGTTTGAATTTATCGTCTGACTTTCCGCTCCCTCGGGGGCTTTCATAGAGGGGGCAGGCTGATTTTTTGCAATTACGATATTAATGCTTTGTTCGTTAACGATTGAAGAAAAAGTTACTGTATCGCCGTTTATGTTTATTGCAGCTTCGCCTGCTTTGATAACTTCTGCAGGTAAAGACACGTCAGTGAATCCGGCGTTTTCCAGTTGGCTTTTTAAAGATAAACCGAGAGAATCTGCGTTGCCGTCAGGGTTTGTAGTGGGTGCACCCTTGATGTCCGTAACTTCTTCAACCACTATGGTCTGTGAGGGCTTAACGGGTGTGGTTGCGTTGGGGGAAGTGATGTGGATTACCTGATTTGTGTTGTCTTTTTTGCCGAAGTCTGAAAACGCAATGATGTTTACAAAGATAAGAGCTGCAGCTGCACCTGCAAAGAAAATAAATTTCAGAGTTTTTTTCTTTTCTTTCTTGGCGGGCATCGGTTTTTTGCCGTCTTCAAGAGCCTGAAGGCAACACTCTACCAAGTCAGTGTCAATTTCTGACTCATCTTTCATAAGCTCCGCATCAAGAATCTTTTTAAGTTCTTCTTCGGTGAAATTATTTTCTTTATCTTTTATAAGTTTGATTAAATCAGAACTTGTAACCACTTTTTCATCCCTCACTTATATAGTCGTTAAAACTACAGAATGTTACAAAAATTATTCAAAAATTTCTTTTACTTTTTTTATTACTTTTCTTTTAAGCCTGAAAATCTGCTGACGTAAGTTAGTTTCCGTAATACCTAACTTTTCTGCAATTTCACGTCCGCTTAAATTATTCTGATAAAAGTCTTCAATAAGTGTTTTTTCGTTGTCACTCAGAGATTGAAGAATTGTTTCCAGATGCTTGTCCAACTCTTTTTCTGTTATGTCTTCTGTATATGAATAGTCAAAATCGGAAGTTAAGGTAACAGTTTCTTCCTCGAGGGAAACCTGATTTTCATTCTTTTTCTTTTCTTCACGGTAAATGTCGTTTATCTTATTGACGGTTACTTTTGTAAGCCATGCTCTATGGTTATTGATTTCTTTTTCATCGTGTACAGCAGTGATAAGTGCGAGAAAAACATCCTGCATGCAGTCGTCGATAAGGTCAGGGTGGCTGCTCAATTTATAGTTACATAATTTTCTTATGTAGACCTCGTTTTCCTGCCATATCTTTTCGGCAATTTCGATTTCTTTCAAGACTTTTTCACTCCCCGTACAAAAGAAAATACACCTATATAAGTTTATAATAACTGTTTTTTGATTTTTGTCAACATTTATCGGCAAAAAACTTTGTCAAGCACTCAAGAGAGATGAGTCCGTATAATGTCACTTTAGTGGGATGTTCGTTTGAAAAAACCACAAATCTACTCTACACTAAATAGTGTAAACGAACATTTGTTCGGTTATAAATGAGAAAGGAGAAATAAAAATTTGACAAAAACACCTCTTACTTCAACACAGTTTTCATCAGAGGAGATACTGACGGCAGAAAAAGAATTTGATTTTTTCTATGACAAGAGCATAGAAAATCCAAGACAGTATCTTGAGAGAAAGAGAAAGCGTGATATGCAGAGACTTATCTGCTTTGTTATTGAAAACGAGCTGACAAAGGGCAGACGTGAAGTTTTTGAAAGAGTATTTTTCGGCGGAGAAAAAATCGGTGCGGTTGCAGAAAGCATGGGCACGTGCGAATCAAATGTGTACAGGTATTACAACGATGCGGTAAAGGAAATCAGAGAAAAACTTAAATATGTCGTTTTTTATCAGAACAGTTGCGAGAACGACAAAATGATGCCCCTTGAAGTTATGATTAACAAAGGGGCAGTTTCACGCAGAAAATTTTCTTTACCTGCGGTGAGTATGCGGCTTATCCGCCTTATGAATAAGGAAAATATCGGACAGGAATTACTCTGTGAATCTGTCGGACTTGACAGAAATAAATTTGAAAAAGTGTTAAAGGGAAAAGAACAGCTTGACGCACGGGAGATTACTGTTTTATCAGACTTTTTCAGCGTTTCGGCTGATTACATTTTAAAGGGGGATTTCATTTGAGTAAAACATTAAAAGAACTTGGTGAAGATTATCTTGAAGAAGTCAGCATAATGGATGAAAAAATTGCAGTTTATCGCGAAAGACTGAGGCGGGCGATAAAGGAACATAACAGCGATGAAATCTATATCGTGCAGACTTTACTTAAACTTTTTTATAATCAGAAAAATGAAATGGCATCCAACGCCAGAACTCTTCTTCATTATTATTCCTGAGGCAGAAAGGAAGATATATGACAGATTTAACGGTCAGCATGGATTCGTCAGGTTCTTTCAGTTTCAGCTCCGGCTGCGGAAGAATTGAAGAATACTGTGCCAAAAGGCTTAAGATAAAACTTAATACGGATTTTCAGGCGTCAAGTATTAAATATTATACTCTGAGTTTTGAACCGTTTTCTCTTTCAAGGAAAATAATTACGGAAAATATTTATCGTGATTCTTCTTCTACAAAGGGAATTTATTTTTCAAACGGGTATATTTACTGCCCCATTTACGATTATATTGCCGTAGCACCCAGCGTTATGGTGCAGGTTGATGCATATGAGCTTGATTCAGACGGAAACGTAAGTGCAATCATAAAATCAGGGATATTTACTTTGCAGTTTTCTCCTTCACTCACAGGAGAGGGTATGATGCTCGAGACCGTAAGGCCTGATGTGAAGTTTAAAGAAAATGTGGAAAATGCAGTGACTGAAATTCTTGAAACATATGAAATTGACGGTGAAAGACTTAAGAAATTTTCTGTTGATGGAAACAAATTGAAAATCTCGACCATTACAATGGCGCAACTTCAGGATTCCTGCGTTACAAGTTCAAAAATTGCAAAAAATGCAGTCAAAACGGACACCATTGATGAACAGAGTGTTACAGGCGAAAAAATAGCTGACAAAACTATCGGCGGTGAAAAACTTAAAGACGGCTCAATTACGGCAGATAAAATCTGTGATAAAAATATAAGCGGTCAGAAAATTGCAGATTCTTCAATTGCAAACATACACCTTTCAAACTATTGTGTGAATGAGGTAAAAATAAGACCTAATTCAATTACAACTTCTAAAATTTCAGACGGAAGTGTTACCCCTGCAAAGCTTGACAGGGCATATCTCACTCACCACCAGAGCCTTGCAGGATATGCAACCATGGATTGGGTGAATCAGAAGAATTTTGTAGATGATATTTCTATGAAAGCCGATAAAACGGAAGTGCCGAAAAAATTAAGCGACCTTAAAAACGATATGGCAATTTCTTATATTAAGCAGGACCTGACAGATTCCCAGAAGCTTATAGCACGAATCAATATCGGTGCAGTAAAAGCTGAAGCAGGCAAAGGTCTTTCTTCAAATGATTTTACTGACAGAGAAAAAGAAAAATTATCACGTGCATTGACAGAGCATCAGGATATTTCAATGAAGGCGGATAAAACAGAATTGCCCCAAAAATTAAGCGACCTTAAAAATGATATGGCAGTGTCTTATAAAACACAGAATCTTACTGACGATGAAAAAGCTATTGCACTTAACAATATCGGCGCAGTAAAAACTGAAACGGGCAAGGGTCTTTCTTCAAACGATTTCACAGACGAAGAAAAAGAAAAACTGTCAAAAGCATTGACAGAGCTTTCAATGAAAGCAGATGTTGATTCTCTTCATGAGATTGCTTTTTCAGGCTCTTACAACGACCTTTCGGACATTCCTGACCCTTGCGGATTCAATGATGAACTTAAAATTAATTACGACAAGGCTTTCAATCATTCAAATGAACTTCACGCACCGTCTGATGCTGAAAAGAATATAATTGAAAAAATTTCAGTTAACGGCTGTGAAGCGGAAACAGAAAACGAAACGGCTTATATAAGCGTTATCGGTTACGAAACCAAAGAGCCTGTTTTTATGGAGGTGTAAACAATGTTTACTTATGTTTTAAATTCTGCCGGTGACGGATATGTTTTAACGAAAGTATCGGATACTACGCTTGAAAAAGTTGTGATTCCCGATACATACAATTCTTTGCCCGTAAAGGAAATAAGGTTTACTTTTATAAATTTTACGAACCTTAAAGAACTTGTAATAGGCAACAATGTGGAAAAAACTTATTTCGACACGTTTAACTGTGAAAGTCTGGAAAAAATATATTTCGGCAAAGCTATAAATACAATTTCAGGCTCGTTTACCTCATGTGCGAATCTTACTGATATTTACTATTACGGCACAGAAGAAAACTGGGAAAACATGAACTTTGTTTCTATCGACGAAAGTTTTGAAAACTTTACGAAAGCACGTATGCATTTCGGCATTCTCGGAGAGAGCGTAATGCTTACTTATGAGGATAAAACACTTTTTCCCTACACTCATTGGAATTGCGTAAAAGGTAAACCTGAAAATATAAGTGCAGAAAAAATCACTTACCATAATGGTGTCAGCGGTCTCAAATCGCAGAATGTGAAAGATGCACTTGATGAATTGAATGCAAAAAGCTATGATGCCTCATATATTGAATCGTGGGAAGGTCTGAAATATCTTGTCCGTTCAGGCAGAGCATCGGAATTTATTAAAATCGGCGACAGATTTTCATGTATGAGAAATGACAAAGAACTTGTGTGGATTGTAATCGGCATTGATGTTGATATACCTGCACAAGAGGGATTTCGCCATTCGCTTACATTACAGCTTGATGAATGTATTTCAAACATTCCTTTTTCTATGCCGGAAGCTTCTTCGTATACAATCAGAAATCTGCAGCCGGGAGATTATTACACTACTCTTACAAACTACGCAGATACACCTGATTACGTTGCGTTTACTTTTGAAAACGAACTTGCACCATACAGTTTAATCAGAATATCAGAAGGCAAGGTGTATGTTTACGGTCAGGACGAAGAGATTGTTTACACTACCGACGTGACAATGGTTTCAAAAAACCAGAGCGATATGACAGGCATCAACCTGTTATCTTCAAACTACAGAATTCACAGTGATATGGGTAACCTTAACTATCAGAAATCAGATATAAGACAATGGCTTAACTCTGATAAAACTGATTGGTGGGAGCGACAGAGCAACTACTCTTTAGCACCTAAAGATTATATGTCTGTTGCAGGTTTTATGAATGGTCTTGATGAAGATTTTCTCAGTGCTGTAAATCCCGTCAAAAAAACAACTGTTTTACCTGACGGAACAACTGTGGAAACAGCGGATAAATTTTTCATTATAAGTTCAGAAGAAGTTTATGTTGAAGGCACAAACCACTACCCTTATTTCAAAGATAATTCAACATGGCAGAAACCCAATTTTGAAGCCGATGCAATAAGAATCAAAAACTATACAGGCTCACCCCGTCATTGGTGGCTGAGAAATGCAGCACCCGGCGATAGCGGATATCTTCGTGTGCTTACTGACGGTGGCGTAGGCACGGTGAGTTCTGCAAAGGTTCATGCGTTTGGTGTAGTGCCCACATGCGCAATATGTTAAGGAGTTAATTTATGTTTAAGTATAAAACTATTTCAGAACAGTTAATTGAAGAAAGAAAAAAGAATCAGATTCTTTCTGTAAAGCTTAAAAAAATTTTGTCCGATATGGATTATATTGCTATGATGTGCGACGTTGAACTGGAGGAGGAAAATGATGAGCAGATTTGAAAAAGTGAAAAAATATTTTGATGACGGTTTCTGGAATATAAACCGTGTTGCCGATGCAGTTTTAAAAGGCTGGATTGACATTGAACAGTTTGAAGAAATTACGGGAGAAAATTATGATATATAATCTTCTGAATATTTTTTCCATGTACACAGCATTTTTCTTCTTCCTTCTTTGCGGAGCTTTTGTATGACACATTTGGGAACAGGTTTAATCTGCACAGTTCTGAGTCTTGCTTTTTCTGTTGTTTTTTCGGTGCTTACTCACCGTAGAAATTCGCATAAAGATATTGAAAATGAATCTCAGGGACGGGGAGTTCTGCAGTCAGACGTTGGCTACATAAAAGCAGGTATTGACGACCTTAAACGGGAAAACAGAGCAGTGAATCAGAAACTTGAAACTATTGCAGAGCGTGTGACACGTGTTGAAGAAAGCTGCAAGCAGGCACATAAAAGAATAGATGAAATAAAAGAAACGGAGCACATATAAATGAAAATTTTACAGTTTACAGAGCAGTATTGGAGCGATATACTTCTTATCGTTTCACTTGCGTTTGTAATAATCCGCTCGATTTTTACAAACAAACTTGATTATCTTAAAGCCGATATTTTTTCTCTTGTGACAGATGCAGAAGAACTTTACGGAGAAAAAAGCGGTGAAATGAAGCTTGCCTTTGTGGTGAAAAAAGTTTATTCCAAAATGCCTCTCATTCTTAAAACTTTTCTCACAGAAAAAAGGCTTGAAAAAATTATAGAAAATGTTCTTCTCAAAGCAAAAAAGGCATGGGAAAAACAACTGACGGAAATTGAGGAGTGACGTTTTTGGCGGTTAAAAAATATTCACTCAGAACTGACGGAAACAAAAATCTTTCTGAAAATTTCAAGGTAAAAGAATTCAGAAGCCGTGACGGAGCAGATGAAATTTTAATTGACGAAAAATTAGTAAATCTTCTGCAGAAGCTGAGAGATAAATTCGGTGTTATAAATATTTCTTCTGCTTACAGAACACAAAGTTATAACAAAAAAGTTGGCGGAGTAAGCAACTCCCAACACCTGTACGGACTTGCGGCTGATATAACAATTTCTGATAATTCAGAACTTGAAGAAGCGGCAAGGTTTGCCGAAAAGCTTGGCTTTACGGGAGTAGGTCTTGACAGTAAGTATCAGAAATTTATTCACGTTGATACCAGAAAGAAAAAATCATTTTTCAGATACAGAAAAGACGGCAGTACATACTCGGTAAAAAGTTTTTTTGAAACGGTGAAGCTCGGCTCAAGCGGGGAATGTGTAAAATCACTGCAGACAAGCCTTGATAAAATGGGCTTTAAGGGCAGTGACAATAAAAAACTTATCTGTGACGGTGTGTTCGGTAAAAACACAGAATTTGCTCTTAAAAATTTTCAGAAATCAAAAGGTCTGGTGGCAGACGGTATAGCCGGCCCTAAAACATGGGCTGAAATATAAAAACAAAGTCGGAGTTTCTACGGATTCTCCGACTTTTTTATTTAAAAATATTCAAAAAGTGTTGCAAAGTAATCTCCTAATCTGTTACAATGAATTTGTAAGTTTACAGAAAAGAGGTGTGTTAAATTGAAAAAATTAATTTCAATTATCCTTTGTGTTACGGTGTTGATGTCTTGTCTGGCAATTTTCGGCTTTTCAGCTGACAGTGCTCCCGTATATTACATTGACAGCGTAAATGGTGACGACTCAAACACAGGCCGCAGTGAAGACAGTGCGTGGAAAACAATCAACCATGGTGACTGGGAGTTTGTTCCCGGCACAAAAGTGCTTTTCAAACGTGGCGGCGTTTACGAAATGGAAGTAGGTCTTACAGTTTCAGGCACAAAAGAAAACCCTATCGTTATTTCTTCTTACGGTGACGAAACTGAAGAAAAGCCGATTTTGAGAACTTCAAACCACAACGAAGTTTTTGATTTTGTTGATTGCGAGTATGTAACAGTTTCTGATGTTGCAATTACTGCTCCCAACGGCGGCGGTATCTGGATAAGAGGTGTCAACAAACAGTCAAACGGTATGGTTATTGAAAATGTAGATTTCTACGATATGCAGAACTATGACCGCCATGCAAGAGACCCGTTCGGAAGCGGTGCGGCAGATGCACGTGCAGCGATTATGATAAACGGTCTCTGGGGACCCGAAGAATTTTATAAGCAGACAGTAAACGACCTTACAATCAGAAACTGTACAGTAGAAAACTGTGCTAACGGATTTATGCTCTGGGGTATTGTAAGAGGCAACCCTGCAGAAACTCACGCAAAAGTTGAAAGAACATACAATAAAAATGTTCTTGTTGAAGGATGTTACTTCAACAACATGTATGCAGAGGCTATCGTTGTAGGTGTGTGTGACGGCGCGAGAGTTACAGACTGCGTTTCTTACAACACTTGCCTTGGCGGTGCAGAGCCGTTACCTGACGGTAGCATAGAGTATTTCACTGCTTCAATGTGGTTCTGGGGCTCTAAAAACAGTGTTATTGAGAACACTGAAATTGCCGGTCAGAAAAACTATGGCGATGCAATGACAGTTGACTTTGACGCCGATTCAAACTACTGTACATATCAGTACGTTTACTCACACGATAACATAAGATTTATATGCAACAATGCAATGGGTGGCAGACCGCAGATAGGTAACACAGTGCGTTATTGCCTTTCAGTTAACGACAACGTTGGCAGAAACAGTATGGCAAGCGGCTCAGGTGAAGTTGAGTTCAGTTTCTACAACAACACAATAGTCAACGGTCCTGAAATGCACGTTGTAAACGTTGAAAGCGGTATTGTTGCAAATAATATTTTCTCTTTCAAGCCCGGCTATTACGTTTACTATAATGACCGTAACCTTAATGCAAAAACAGATTTCAAAAACAACTGCTACTATATGGCACCCAACCCGCCATTTGATTTGCTTTCAATGAACACAAGACCTGACTTTGCAGGAGATGATATGGCTGACGTAAACAGTTTCCGTCTTCTTAAAGGCTCAAAACTTATCGGTGCAGGTCTTGAAAGAGACGATATTGAAAAGATGGAATACGATTTTTACGGTGAAAAAATAACATCAACAAATATCGGTTGCTACGGTGGTGACGGCGTTGAAGGCGACCTTGACACATACGATATTTTTGACATTATGCTTGACGTGTTCAGATTCTTCGGTGGTTTATACCAAAGATTAATTGCCGGTGAATTATTCGGTTGAGAGGAGTTTTAAGTATGGAAAGAACTTATAAAAGCTTCTGGGAATGGGAAGAAAAATCAAAGCAGAAAGAATATACAGAAAAAACAACTCTTTTAGGTCATGACGGCACACTTCTTGCAAAAGGTTGGGCAAGAAGAAATGTTTTTGAATACGACAGAACAAGGTCAACTCCCAACAACAGAAAAAAAGAGTGGGATTTCTACCAGATTTCTGACGGCAAATTCATGGTGCAGTTAAGCTTTGCAAATATTTCCGTCGGCGGATATGTTTCTGCAAAACTTATTGACCTCAGAGGCAGAAAACAGATTGCAGATGCCACTTCGTTCTTCCTTGGCGGTAAAAAATATGTGCCTAATCCCAAAGGTGATGTCCCGAATACCTTTAAAGCAAAAATAGGTGCTTCAGAATTTCTGTTTGACACGAAAGAAACAGAAAGAATTCTTCATTTTGAGGGCAAGGCAAACGGCAAAGATGTAATCTGCAATTTCACAATGGATATTGCTCCCGACCTTGAAAATATCACAACAGTTCTTCCTTTCAATAACTATCCTACAAAATATTTCATGACAACAAAGCAGATGTGTATGCCCTGCTCAGGCGTTTACATTTACGGAAATGAAGTTTACGAATTCAGCAAGGAAGATACATTTGCATCTCTTGACTGGGGCAGAGTAAACACTCCTTATCAGATGGTATGGTATTGGGGCAGCGGCTCAACTTACCTTACAGATGAAGAGGGCAAAAAGCATCTCTTCGGTTTCGAAATCACATGGGGTATCGGTGACGAATCAAATGCAACTGAAACATGTCTTTTCTACGATGGAAAAGCACACAAATTCGGAGCAATCGATGTTGAAACTTTCCCCAAACCTGATAAATATATGCAGCCATGGAAGTTTATTTCAGAAGACGGAAGATTCAATCTTACAATGGAACCGTTCTATGACCACCATTCAGATATTAATGTTTTCAATCTCGCCCGCATGCATTCTCATCAGGTTCACGGCTTGTGGAACGGCGACGTAACGCTTGATGACGGAACGAAACTCCAAATCAAAGATATGTACGCATTCTGCGAATATGTTGAGAATAAATGGTAAATAAATTAAAAAGGACTTCAGTTTCGCTGAAGTCCTTAATTTTTTTATTTTTCTTTTTTCTTGAAAATCACAAGCTTTGAGAAGAAGTAGTTGAGGATAACAACTATCACTGCAAGAACTATTTTTGCAATCATTTTTCCGCCGATTCCGATGCCGAAAATGTTGATTGAATAAGAATCGAAACCAAGCAGGTCCACAAGCACCCACAAGCCGAATTCTTCAATTGCAAAAGAAAAAACTCTTGCTGCAAAGAAAGAAACGATTTCTTTGCCGACTATTTTCATTTTCCATGAACGGCTTTCAAAAACGAAAAGCTTGTTTGTGACGTATGCAAAAATTACTGAAATAAACCATGCGATTACGTTTGAAATAAGGTAATGCTCTTCGCCTAAAATTACATTAAAAAGTTTAAACGATACAAAGTTTACAAGAGTTGTCAGCACTCCGAAGATTACATACGTGATTAATTCTTTGTATTTTTTAAATAATTTACTTATCATTTTCATAAGTTAAAATCTCTTTCGCAATATACACAGGACGGTTTTTGACCTGAGTATGAATTTTTCCGATATATGTGCCCATGATTCCCATGAAAATGCAGAGAATTGAGAAAAGCATAATCACAAGGCATGCGATATATCCCAGTGAACAGTCTGCGTAAAAACCAAGGTCTGCAACAAGAAGTCCGCACAGAAGAAGAACATCAAGCACTGCAAAGATGAGACCGAAATACATGGGAAGCTTGAGGGGCAGGTCTGTGTATGCCATGATTCCGTCAAAAGCATATTTTATAAGCTTTTTGACAGACCATTTTGTTTCACCGCTCTGACGCTCCATAACCTGATAAGGAATTGAGCATGTGTTGTAGCCCACCCAAGAGAAAATTCCTTTTGAAAAACGGTGGTATTCAGTAAGCTCAAGAATAGACTGAACAACAGTTTTTCTCATTGTTCTGAAATCGCTTGCGTCTTCAATGAAATGAACTTCGCTGACTTTGTTGATTACAGAATAAAAACCTGTTTTGATTTTGCTGAGAAGCTTTCCGTCCTGTCTCTTTTCCTGGAAAGCGGCAACCATATCGTATTCAGGGTTATTGTCAAGGATTCTGCCCATCTGTACGGCAACTTCGGGACGTTGCTGCATATCAGCATCAATAATTGTTGTGTATTCGCCGTCTGATGCGTTAAGACCTGCATACATTGCGGCTTCCTTGCCGAAATTTCTTGAGAAATTGATAACCTTTATTTTAACATCTTTGTTTTCTTCAAAGAGTTTTTTTAATTTTTCACCGGTCTTGTCGCGGCTTCCGTCGTTGACAAAAACAAGTTCAAAACTGTCAGTATACCCTGCCATAGCCTCTTTTGCTGCTGCAAAAAAGATTTCAACGTTTCCTTCTTCGTTGAAACAAGGAACAACAAGAGAATGTTTAACAGACATTTTTTCAACATCCTTTATAAAAATATATACGATTTAATTTTATGCTTTTATAGGAATTTTGTCAATAGATAAGGCTTATTTAATTTCTCTGACGAGAAGCACCATGTCGCTTGAAGCCGGCTTGTTTCCGATGTAATAAGTGCCGAATTTACTTGAAGTGAACGTCATTTCTTCGCCATACTCGTTTGTTACGGGGTTAAACCACTGGTAAGTATATTCAGCATTTTTTTCAAGGTTTCCGATAGTGCCGGTCATAACTCCGCCAAAAAGTTTTGTGTTTACTTTTTCTGCAATTGTGGTATCTGTAAAGGAATAGAAATAAATTACGATTTCAGAGTTATCTTCGTTGCTTGCGTAAGTGTAGTAAACGTTAACGCAAGGGGTAAAATATGACTTATCATCAAAGCGGGGGATTAAATTATACCACTCTGTTTTCTCAAGGAAATATCTCATATAGCCTGACTGGTATGAGCTTTCGTATTCAAGAGCATCTTCCCATGTTGCGTTTTTCTTTTCTTCGCTTGTGATTGTATCTACACCGTCAGATGAATCGTTTTCTTCGTCATAAATGTTAAGGTAGCTCCATGTGTCGTGGCCGCCCCAGCCGTAGCCGTACATTCCGTTAAGGTAAGATGTCCAGCCCTGCATTCTTGCACCGAAGTTTTTAGTCCACAGGTAGCAGTATTGTCCCTCGTAATTTATAACGGGTTTGCCCTGAGAGTTAAACCAGAAATCTTTTTCGCGTTTGAAATCAAGCTGAGAAGTTTTTGAAGGTGTCCACTGTGCTGCATAAAAATCGTGTGATTCAACATCTCTGAAGCATGATGGCATCGCATCTTCAAAATAAACTGTTTCATTCTCGCCTGTGCCTTTGCCGTCACCGTAAGCGGCAGTTGCACCGCTGTTTTCCTGATGGGCAGTAATGGGCTGAGTGTAAGGGTCATACTTTGAAATATATTCAGCCACAAGCTTGTATGGGTTGTTCGCATAATTCCATTCAGGGTGAGTTGTGTCGTTCCAATAAAAATCGTTGTCAACTTCCTGACCTAATGTCCACATAACGGGGTAAGCAGAATAACGTGCAACCCAATAACGTGAAATTTTTTCAAGGTAAGTTCTGACCCCGTCTGTCATTTCTCCGTCAGCTTCAACTCCGCCAAAGTTGCGGATAAGCAACTCCATAGAATAGGGGAAGAAAAACTGTGCGTTTGCGTGTACAAGACCGTGGTCTGCGATTATCCTGAATTTTTCATCGTTTACTTTAAATCCTGCAATATCATTATCTTTTATGCCGTCAGCCAAGTCAAATTGAGCACCGATAGGCTCGCTCTGGAAAACAGTAAAGCCTTGTGAAACTCTCTTTTCGCAGATTGTTTTTACCATGTCAACGGTTTCGTCACCTAAACTCCAGTGAGTATCGCCAAGGTAGAAGAAAGGTGTGCCGTTCCGGTAAGTAAGGTATTTTTTGCCGTAACGTGTTGTAATAAAACCGTTTTTGTAAATATCAAGGTCGCCTGAATATTCAGCGCAGTTTACTTTACCTGTTTTTCCGTTTAAAGAAGTGTTTTCTTTATCAGTGCAAACTGTTTCAAAAAACCATTCGCCTTTTTCGGGGCATACAAAACGGATTTTCCATGTGTTTTTGCCATCCCAGAAAGCGGGGATTGTGTATTTTCTGCCGTTGCCGTAGAGAATTAAATCAACGTCAACGTCATTGAAGGGGTCAGCATAAGTTTTGTCGCTTTCCAGAACGATTTCATTGCAAACCCATGTTTCTGCTTCTAAAGTTATTTCAGGTGTGAAATCAATATTTCCGTCAAAACTTTCCCAATTTTCTTCACGCACTATGGGTGTGGGAACAGTGTCGGAATTTATATTGAAAACCGAATTGAAATATCTTGCACTTATGCTTATTAAAGCGCCGAAAGTTTTTTCAAAAAACTCTGCGATAGCAGGCACTTTTATTTCTTCGTCTGATGCATTAACGGGCATACATAAAACAGAAAATATCATTATAAACGAAAGTATAAAAGCAGTAATTTTTTTCATAATAAATCACCTTTCAAGAAGTGCTATGCATTCAACATGGTTTGTCTGGGGGAACATATCAAATGGGCAGATGTTTCTGACTTTATATCCGCCTTTTGTGAGTGTGTATAAATCTCTTCCCTGAGTTTCGGGGTTGCATGAAATGTATACGATTTTTTTAGGATTCAGTTTTAAAACCGAATGCAAAAATTTTGGAGTGCTTCCCATTCTTGGCGGGTCAAGGAAAACCACGTCTGCTTTGTTTTCCTCTGCATAACTTTTTAAGAAATCAGAAGCATCTGCGCAGTAAAAATCAACATTTTCAATGCCGTTTATTTTTGCGTTTTCCTTTGCGTTTAAAACTGCATCTTTCACGTTTTCAACCGCAATAACTTTTTTGACTTTTTTACCTGCAATAAGTCCTATTGTGCCGATTCCGCAGTAAGCGTCAATTACGGTTTCGTTGCCCTTAAGGTTTGCAAGTTCAATTGCTTTGGTGTATAACTTTTCAGTCTGCACGGGGTTTATCTGATAAAAAGAATTTGCAGAAATTTTAAACCTTAATCCGCACAAAATATCTTCTATGTAAGGCTTGCCGAAAATAACTTTCTGTGTTCTGCCGAGCACTAATTTTTCGCTTTGGCTCACTGTCTGCACGATTGAAGTAATCTGCGGGTGAAGCGAAATTAAATCTTTTACAAAATTATTTTTCTGCTCAAATTTAACATCACGTGTTGCCAACACAACCATAATTTCTCCGCTTTTAAAGCCTGAACGGATAAGCACGTGATGAAGAAAACCGGTTTCGTTTGCAGGGTTGAAAACAAAGATGCGGTATTTCTTGATTAACTTTTTAATATCGGCTACAATTTCACTCGCTTTTTCGTTTTCAAGCAAGCATTTTTCCACCCCCACAATACCACCTGTGGAGGACTGATAAATTCCTGAAATCAAATTGCCGTGTCTGTCTTTTCTGAAAACAGTCTGCACTTTGTTGCGGTAGAAATAAGGGTTGTCCATAGGAACAATTTTTTCCACTCTGCCGTATTTGCCGAGAGAACGAACGCATTTTATTTCTTTAAAACGCAGTTGTTCATCGTAATTCATATTCATAAGCTGACAGCCGTTACATTTTTTGTAAACGGGACATTTTTTCTCCTGCATAAACATCACCTCTGTCAGTATAGCACAGAGGTGATATTTTATCAATTATTTAAGACGATTTTTTATTGATTCGAAAATTTCCACGATTTTAAAACGCGGTTCATATTTTGGGTTGCGTTCAACAAGCTGTACCTGTTTGTCAGTAAAGAATGAATCTATATCAGTGTTGGCGGCAGGCAGGCAAAGGGGAGGAAACATCACGCACCACCAGTTTTTGCCCACACTTTCGCCGATGAGCACACGCACGGCCATATAATTTCCCGCAGGTAATGTTACGTTTTCATATGTTCTTGTTGTAAAATATTCTTCAGTTACCGTAATTTCCACATTGTAGTCAAAGCCGTTTTCTTTAATAACTTTTTTTGCAGCTTCTTCTAAAATTTTCTTTTCTTTTTCAATTTTTTCCTGAGCGTTTTGTCTTGTAACGGAACCGTCGAAAATATTTTTGCCTGCTTCTAAAACAGCATCACGAACTTTAAGTTTCAGTTGTTGGTCTTCGTATGAATCAGAGTTTGCAATAACGTGAAGTCTCAAAACATCTGTGCGTATTTCTTCGCAGGTTTCTGCAAAACTCGTAATGCTTAAAACTATTGCAATTATAAATCCTAAAAAAATTGAACATTCGATTATCTTTATTTTTTTCATAAAAAAACACCGTCCTTGTAATTTGATTATGGACAGTGTTTTTTATTTTTATTCAATTATTTCCAAGCCTGATTTTACAGGTGTTGCCACAAAGACATCTCTGATGATTGTTTTAAGCTTTTCTGCACAGTTTTCTGCATCTTTTTTGTCTTCAAAAACACCGTAAACTGTGGGACCGCTTCCGCTCATGAGAGAAAGCTTTGCGTTGTTTTCACGCATGATTTTTTTGATTTCAACTCTTTCGGGTACTTCGATTACCTGCTCAAAAACGTTTGCCGCAAGCTTAAGCATTTTTTCAAAATCTTCATTTGCTGCAGCAATGAGCATTTCGTCTTTCTTTGGTTTTTTGATATATGAAGCAGTGTCAACAAGGCTGAATGCTTCTTTTGTTGACACGCCCATCTGAGGCTTCGCCAATACAAAATAATATTCGGGGATATCAGGAAGTGCAGATAAAACCTCGCCGATATTCTGGGCAAGGCATGTGCCGCCCATAATGCAGAAAGGCACGTCTGCGCCGAACTTTTTGCCGATACGGCACAAAACTCTGTCGCTTAAACCGGTATCAAAAATTTCATTCAGTGCTTTTAAAACTGCCGCACCGTCAGCACTTCCGCCTGCAAGACCTGCTTCGGAGGGAATTGCCTTTTCGATGTGAATGTGTATTCCGCAGTTTTCAATTCCCGTATATTCGAAAAATGCTCTCGCCGCCTTGTGAGCAATATTTTTCTCGTCAAGGGGAATACCGTCAACTGAACATGAAAGAGTAATTTCGCCTGAATCAGTCTTTTTGACAGTTACTGTGTCGTATAAAGAAACAGACTGCATAATCATCCACAGATTATGGTAACCGTTGGGAAGAGTGCCGAGAATATCGAGCATTAAATTAATTTTTGCATAAGCCTTGATTTTCATAAAATCACCTTATTCAATTGGAATGAGAACAGGTTCTCTCTGCTGGAAAAGTGCTATTGAATCAAATCCGCAGTCAAGAGCCAACTGCATGCCTCTGTCAATGCCTGCGCCTACGTGTTCTGCAAAGTGTGAGTCAGAGCCGAGAGTGATAAGCTCTCCGCCTAATTCCTTATATCTTTTTACTATGTCAACATCAGGCATTGTTCTGCCGATTTTCTGGCGGTAGCCTGAAGTGTTGATTTCAAGCGCTTTACCGTTTCTGATAACTGCTTTTAAAATAGCATCGATTTTATCGCTGAATTTATTCAGATCAACTTCATAACCCTGGTCACCAACCATGTATCTCAAGGGATATGTAAGGTGAGCAAGTGTATCAAATTTGCCCCATTCAGCAAGCTCAAGCTCTTCGTCAAAATATTCATCAAGAAGCTTGTAAATATCGTAGTCGTCGTATTTAAGTTCGCAGAAGTCAGGCATATCGCGAAGGTTATGGATTGAGCCGATAACCTGGTCGTAATTAAATCTTTTCATAATATATTCTGCTGTTTCCTTGTCGTAAGTGGGCTGGCCCAGTTCAATGCCCGTATTTACGAGAAGCTTGCCCGTGAAAGCAGACCTTGCTTTTGAAACTTCAAAGAATGAGTGGAAATCTGACCTGTCAAAATGTCTTTCTTTATAGAAATCAACTTCGCAGTGGTCAGTGAAAGTAACAGAGCGTAAACCTGCTTTTTCTGCCGCTTCACACATAAACATGGCAGAGTGGTTTCCGTCAAAAGAATTGTCAGTATGTACATGCATATCAAGAATGTTTTTAAATGCCAAGTAAGGTCGTCCCTTCATAATAAATATATTATGAACATATTTTACTCTACAATTTACAAAAAAGCAATAATAAAAGGAAAATTTGCTTTTTTATATATAGTATGGTATAATACATCATTATTATAATTATTTAAGGTGGCTTTAGTTATGAGAGCGGTAGTAACAGTTGTAGGTAAAGACATGGTAGGTATCCTTTCAAAAGTTTCAGGCATCTGCGCAGAAAACAAAATGAACGTAATTGAAGTTTCACAGACAATTCTTCAGGATATGTTCTGTATGATTATGCTCGTTGAAACTGCTGAGGGTGCAAACTTTGCGGCTTTCTCGGACGAAATCAAAGCCGAGGGCGAAAAATTAGGTCTTGTTATCCATGCTATGCATGAAGACGTTTTCAACTCAATGCACAGAATATAAAAGGAGTTCATAAACCATGATTAATACTGGCGATATTCTTGAAACCATTGGCATGATTCAGAATGAACACCTTGACATAAGAACAATCACAATGGGTATTTCGCTTCTTGACTGTTGTTCAGGTGACATTGATGTTTCATGCACAAAAATTTACGATAAAACCACACGTCTTGCACCAAAGCTTGTAAAGACAGGTGAAGACACTGAAAAGGAATACGGTATTCCGATTATCAATAAGAGAATTTCAGTTACTCCTATTGCAATGATTCTTGCTTCATCAGGCGGAGACCCTGTAAAATATGCTCTTACTCTTGAAAAAGCATCAAGAGAAGTTGGCGTAAACTTTATAGGCGGTTATTCAGCTCTTGTGCAGAAAGGCTTTGCACAAGGCGACGAAGCACTTATCCGCAGTATCCCCGAAGCACTTTCACGCACTGAACATATCTGCTCAAGCGTTAATATCGGCTCTACAAAAACAGGTATCAATATGGATGCGGTCAAACTTATGGGTAACGTTATCAAAAATGCAGCTTATGCAACAGAAGACCGCGATTGTACCGGTGCTGCAAAGCTTGTTGTTTTCTGCAATGCACCCGATGACAACCCCTTTATGGCTGGTGCTTCCCACGGCGCAGGCGAAGCAGACTGCGTAATCAACGTTGGTGTTTCAGGCCCCGGTGTTGTAAGAAGCGCTCTTACAAAAATTCCTGATGCAAATATCACAGAAGTGGCAGACATGGTCAAGAAAACTGCATTCAAAATCACACGTATGGGTCAGCTTGTTGCAAACGAAGCATCAAAAAGACTTGGTGTGCCTTTCGGCATTGTTGACTTGTCTCTTGCTCCTACTCCTGCAGTCGGCGACTCTGTGGCGTATATCCTTGAAGAAATGGGTCTTGAAACATGCGGTGCTCACGGCACAACAGCCTGTCTTGCGCTTTTAAACGATGCAGTTAAAAAAGGTGGCGTAATGGCATCTTCTCACGTTGGCGGACTTTCAGGTGCATTCATTCCCGTAAGTGAAGACGCAGGCATGATTAACGCTGCAAGAAGCGGCTGCCTGACTCTTGAAAAACTTGAAGCGATGACTGCCGTTTGCTCAGTTGGCCTTGATATGATTGTAGTGCCCGGTGATGTAACACCTGAAATTATTTCAGCAATTATCGCAGACGAAGCAGCAATCGGTATGGTAAACTCAAAAACAACTGCTGTAAGACTTATCCCTGCAATCGGCAAAGATGTCGGCGACGAGCTTAATTTCGGCGGACTTTTGGGAAGCGGACCTGTTATGAGAGTAAACACTGCTTCACCTGAAAAATTCATTTCACGTGGCGGCAGAATCCCTGCTCCTTTACAGAGCCTTAAAAACTAATAAAAAAGGAGAGCCGAGGGCTCTCCTTTTTTAATGCAGAATGCAAAGTGCATAATGCAGAATTAATGGTGGACTCCGTCCACACCTATTTTATTTTAACAACATAAAGTTTGTTGACATCGATAAGCTTTTGCATAATTTTAATGCGAGTAAATTGTGAATGACATATACAATGCAAAATCGGTGCAATATAATCGGTGAAGCCCCAAAATTTTGCACTTTGCATTTTGCATTCTGCATTTATTTTAAACAGTAACCTTAATTGTCATAATACTTTTTTGAGGGATATTTATTTTTTTGTTAAATTCTCCCTCGTAAATTTTTTCACAATTATGTGTTTCGTCTGTAAGATAAATTTCTGCATTTCCTGAAAGACAATTAAACTTAATTTCTTCCCCTTTTTCTTCAGGGTTTACAATAACAATCACAGTTGTGTTTTCGTCAATAAACGCAACTGTTTTTAATTTTGTTTTTTTGCCGAAGTTATCAAAAATTCTTGCTCTTTCCATTCCGGGTTTTATAAAGGAAGTGAAGTGCATGAATGCATAATATCTGTTATATGTTATAAGCTCGCCGTCAACTCTGTCAAGAAGTCCGTCACCGTTGACTGCCGTCCAGCTCTGCCATGAAACTGCGTTCATTTTTGTCAGGTCGTCAACAATAACTCCTGACATGTGAAGACCGCTTTCAATTGTTTTGCTGTCTATGGTGAGAGGCAATTCGCACCATTCACTCATTTCATATTTTTTATCGGGATAATCTTTTCTGAATTTTTCGCCGACTTCTGCTTTTTCAGCACCTTTTGTGTCCATCCAATAGGAATGTCCTGCAAAAGAATCGCAGTAGTTATTTAAAATTTCACTTGCAAAAAACTTTTCAACATATTCGTAATGATTCCAGCTCATTTCTCCGCTTTCAGGACCGCTTAATTTATAAGGGCTGTTTCTTTTCTGCATTTCGGTTGCAAAAAGTTCAAGAAGCTCTATTGCTTCATCAATTTCATAATGGCAACCTTCCTGGCCTACCCATTCACCGCCCCATGACCATTGAGGTTCATTGATGGGGGAAATGGCGTAAACGGGATAACCTTCTGCTACAAACCAGTCGGCAATAGTCAGAACATAGTCAACAAATGCCATATAATTTTCTTTGAGCAGGTTAGAAACGTTCTGCTGGAGACCGCCTGAAGCATGACCGCTTTTTGTCATTGAAAAATGAGGGCTGTTGCAGAAAAGAATAACTTTTTCTGCACCGTACCTGACTGCAAGGTCAAGCATTCTTCGTGCGTTTTTATCTCTTGTAAAGTCGTATTCGTATTCGCCTGTTTCTTCGTTCAGAACATAAAAGCTTTCTGTTCTTCGTGATGTATCCCATATTCTCGTATCGGGGTTATCCGCTTCACCGCCACCGATATTATAACGAAAAATTTTAAGCCCTAAGCCTTCTTCTTTGCTATAAAGTTTTTTTGCGATTTTGTCAGCCATTTTTTCGTCGTCAATTGTCTGCGCCCACCAGCATGAGCTTGTGCCGAAATCTTCAAAGACCTGATAAGTTTTTGTTGTGTCAATCATAATTTCGTGGCTCCCTGCAATTGGCGCAAACCACATAAGACAAAATTGAATTACTGCCATGAAAAAAGAAAAAATACTGCTCACCCGGGCTCACCTCACGAAAAAATTCTTTTAAAATATTCTACACTACATATTAAAAATTTACAAGCAGATTATTGACAAAAATTATTTATATTGTTAAAGTTATTGAGAGGTGTTTTTATGTTTGAAACATTGAACCAATACAGCAAAAATTATTCCGACCCGCCTGAAAAAATCCGCGAAGCAGGCAGGGGTGTTGTTATAAAGAATGGGAAAATTCTTCTCACTCATGAGCTTAACACAGGCGTTTTTATGACACCCGGTGGCGGACTTGAAGAAAATGAAACTCTTACGGAATGTTGTGTACGAGAGCTTAAGGAAGAAGCGGGGTATATAGTAAAACCAATAAAACAGTTTCTTAAAATAAATGAATATTGTTTTGAAACGATGTATGTAAGCAATTATTTTATCTGCGAAATTGAGGGTGAATGCGAAAAACATTTAACTGACATTGAAGTTGAGCATGGCGCAGTGCCTGAATGGGTAGATGTTAATAATGCTCTTGCAATTTTCGGCGAATATGCAACCTACAGAGAAGATATTGCAAGCCTTTATCTTCGCGAATATACAATGCTTAAAAAATATTTTGAATATATAGGAGATTAAAAAATGCTCAAACAAAAAATTATTGCTTTTTTTACTGCACTTATGACACTTCTCGGCTTGTGGTTCAGCCCTGCCGAAAAAGTTCAAGGTGTTTTTCCTGAAACAGAAACCATAGTAAAAACAGAATTTGACGAAGGTGTTTTTGAAATGAAAGAAAATGACCTTGTTGTTTCTCCTGACGGTGACGACGCAAACGCAGGCACAGAAGAAATGCCCCTTAAAACTCTTGAGGGAGCAAAAGAAAAACTTAAAAACATGAATACAGATGGTGAAATAACTGTCTGGTTCAAAGCGGGCAAATATGTTATTGATGAAGAAATTCTTTTTGATTCTTCAGATAAACAGAATGTTACATACAGAAGTATTCCCGGAGAAGAAGTTACTTTCACAGGCGCAGCAGAGCTTTCTGACTGGGCAGACGGAGAAATCAACGGAAAAAAAGCACTTGTAACAGATGTTGACACAGATAAACTTTATTTCCGTTCACTTTTCAATGGTGAAAAGAGACTTTCAGTCAGCGTATGGCCGAAAGAGGGCTGTTTTACTGCAAAAGAAGCACATATTGAAGATGCACTTTATCCAAATGACGAAACAGGCTTCTTCAAGCTCCACACTGCTTTCTACGCAAAAGAAAATGAAATCATGGACTTTGCAAACGTTCAGGACGTGAATGTAAGAATTATGCACAAATGGTGCGACGATATTATCCCTTTGCATTCAGTTGACACAGAAACAGGCAGAGTAGCGTTCAGAAAACCTGCTGCAATGACAATTGAAAATGACGATAACTATGTTTACGAAAATGTAAAGGAAGCAGTAAGTGAGCCCGGCGAATGGTATCTTGACAGAGCAGAAAAGAAACTTTATTACATTCCTTTTGAAAACGAAACAAAAGATAACCTTGTTTTATCTGCTCCCGTTACTGATTCTTTCTTTGACATTAACGGTGCAAGTAACATCTCTTTCAGCGGTATCAGATTTATAGATACTGACTGGGATTTTGTAAACGGTACTCTTAACATCTGGCCAATGGACAAAACAAATCCTAATTATGAGCATATTGATTTTGACCCCACTCACCCTCAGGCATCATATGAAGTGCCTGCAGTTATTACAGTCAGAAATGCAGAGAATGTAAACTTCATAAACTGCATATTCAGAAGCATTTCAAACTCTGCAGTTATGTTCAAAGAAAATGTGCAGAACTGCCTTGTTGATGCTTGCTATTTTGACGAAATCGGCGGTAATGCAGTTTTCATAAACGCTCCTTATGCAATTCCCGCAGTGACAAAAAATATTTCAGTCACAAATTGTGAAATCAACGAATACGGCAGAATCTATAACCATTCAATCGGTGTGCTTCTCTGCCATGCTTCAGACTGTATAATCCGGAACAACGAAATTCACGACGGCTGGTATACTGCAGTTTCTGTCGGCTGGGTATGGGGATATACTGAAAACCCAACAGATAACATTCAGGTAAAAGATAACCTTATTTACAATATCGGTAACGGCTGGCTTTCGGATATGGGCGGTATTTATACTTTAGGTATTCAGCCCAACACAGTTTTAAGCGGTAATGAAATTTACAACGTAGGCTGCTATGGCGGTACACAAGGCTATGGCGGTTGGGGCATTTACCTTGACGAAGGCTCAAGCGAAATTCTCGTTGAGAATAACCTGGTTTATGACTGCTCATCTCAGGCATTTCATCAGCATTACGGCAAAGATAATATGATAAGAAACAATATCTTTGCATTTGGCGGAGACGGTGTTTTCCGTATCACAAGAAACGAAGAGCATAACTCACTTTTCCTTGAAAACAATATTCTTGTTTCTGACGACAGAGTTATGTACTGGCAGACGACAAATCTTGATTGGTTCAAGGACAACAGCAATCTCTATTGGGACTACGGCAATAAAGCAGTTTATTCAGGTTCTTCAACAAAGCTCTTTGAAAGAGAAAATATTGTAAGCATGGTTGGTAAAGGCTATTACAATAATGCAGTTTTCAAAAATCCCTTATTTAAAGATGCAGAAAACCGCGACTTTACACTTGCTGAAAATTCTCCCGCATCAGAAATAGGCTTCATTCCCTGGGAAAATAATGCAGGCACACCTTATAAGTTCGGTTAATCATATTCAGGCAGGAGACTCTATCCCTGCCTGATTTAATTTTTCCCTTGTAAAATTGTTTATTATGTTGTAGAATATAACGGTAAAAAGGAGAGGATAAAATGTTGTTTATTATTCTTGCAATCGTTTTCGGCGTTGCAGTCGGTTTAATCGATGCATTCGGAATCAAACGTGCAAAAAGTGCTTTCAGCGCAGTGATGATTATTATCAGCGACTTGCTCGGCACAAATATTATTGCAATTTATATGACAGAGCTTGTTACCAACTATTACGGAAGAGGTATTTTATCTTTTAAAAATGAATGGCCGCTAACTCCGTTTGTTCACGCAGGTTTTGTTCTCGGTCTCGGCTTGATATGGGCTTTTGTAATGGGATTGGTTGACGGTAAATTCCGTTTTGCCCGTGCAGAAATAAAACCTGAAAGAAAACAGACAATAATGAAAATTGTTTATATCTTTGTTTTCACTCTGGGTATGGCTTGCATTTTCGGCACTTTCTGGGGCGTAGGCACTTTCAGCGCGATTGCGCCTGACCAGTTGCTGATAAACATGGTATCTCCCAAAGATTCAACAGACTCAGGTATTATTAACGGAATCATAACTATCCCTGTTTTAAGAACAGTTGCAGTTGCATTCTTCTTTGCTGCGTTTGCTCTTTCAAACAGAGAACTTTATTTCAAGAGAAAAGACAAAGAAATATGCGTTATTTCAGTAAAAGTAAGACGTATTATCAGCATGGTTCTTGCAATTATTTCTCTTCTCAGCGGTCTTACATACGGAATTGTTGCTTTCAGCCTTACTGACCTTATAAAAATGTATATGATTGAGTCGACTTTTATCGAAGAAAACTACGTTGACCCGAGCACAGTGAAAATGCAGTTCCCCGAACAGAAAAGAAACCTTATTCATATCTATCTTGAATCTATGGAAAACTCATATCTTTCAAAAGATCTGGGCGGACACATGGATACAAACCTTATAAAACCGCTTTCAGACCTTGCAGAAGAAGGTATCAGCTTCTCTCATACAGATACTTTCGGCGGTCCTCAGTCAGCAACGGGTTGCGTATGGTCGGTAGCATCAATTGTAAATATGTCAACAGGTCTTTCAATGAAAGCTCCCGTTTCGGCAAATAACTATAACAGTGCAGAAACATTCATGCCCGGTGCTGCAACAATAGGTGATATTCTTGCAACACAAGGATATGAACAGTCGCTTGTGCTTGGCTCATCAGCAAGATTCGGCGGACTTGATTTCTTATATTCAAAGCATGGTAATTTCAATATTATCGACGCAGATGCTGCAAGAAGCCGTGGCTTGATTCCTAAGAACTACAAAGTATTCTGGGGCTACGAGGATGATAAGCTTTATAAATTTGCAAAAGATGAAATTACAAGGCTCAGTGAAACAGGTAAGCCTTTCCATCTTGTAATGGAAACTGCAGACACTCATTTCCCCGGCTATGTAGGCAAAAATACACCTACTCCTTACGGAAGCGTTTATGCAAATGCTATTTCTTACAGTGCTTCTGAAGTTACTGAATTTGTCCGTTGGATTCAGAAACAACCTTTCTATGAAAACACAACGATTGTTTTAATCGGCGACCACATCAGCATGGACCCTGATTTCTTCAAAGGCTTTGATGAAAATTATGTCCGCACAACATTCAACCTTATTATTAACCCTGCTCCGAATGTTGCAAATGTATCAGATGAGGTAACACATAACAGATACTATGCAAACTTTGATATGTTCCCCACACTTCTTGCAAGTATTGGTGTTAAAATTGAAGGAAACAGACTCGGCATAGGCACAAACCTTTTCTCAGGCGAAAAGACTGTTATGGAAAAAAGCGGTGCAGGAATGGAAGGCGTGGAATACGTTAACGACAAGCTTATGTATAAGAGCACACTTTATAACGAAAAAATCCTTAACGCAGAATACAAACCATTCGACCCTAAATATGTAACCACGTATAAATAATAAAATAAAAATCGTTCAGTCCGTCAGAACTGAACGATTTTTTTTGTGCCGTTTTTTAGATTGTCCGCCGTGCTCCTCTGCCTGACGGCAAACCGTCGCACATGGCAAATGGAGTTCGAATCTCCTTAAAAACAGAAAACCAAAAAGAAAAACGGCAACTACCGAAGTAGTTACCGTTTTCTTGGTGATCCATCGGAGATTCGAACTCCGGACACCTTGATTAAAAGTCAAGTGCTCTGCCGGCTGAGCTAATGGATCATCTGTTCTGCTGAACACCTTGATATTATATAGTGTTTTTTTTGATATGTCAATAGATTTTTTTAAAAAAATTTTGTTTTCTGTATTTTTTAACTTTTTAACATATTTTATGCGTTTTGGTACACACTATTTATGATATTTTTAGGAGGTTTTGCCGTGTTAACCATTCTTCTGAGGACTTTTATCGTTTATATTATGGTTGTTCTTGCCGTCAGAGTTATGGGTAAAAGGCAAATCGGACAACTTCAGCCGACAGAACTTGTTATAACTATTATTCTTTCCGAAATTGCATCAACACCCATCGTGGAAAAGACTGATCCTATAATGGACTCTGTTGCTGCAGTTGCTTTTCTTGTGCTTCTTGAGATGATTTTTTCTTTCTTTGCCCTTAAGAGCGGAAAATTCCGTCGGCTTATTGAAGGCAATGCCGTCTACATCATAAAAGAGGGAAAGCTTGATATAGCAATTCTCAAAAAAATCAGGTATTCCATTGACGATATTATGGAAGCTTTGCGTGAAAAAGATATTTTTGATATTTCTGATGTGGAGTATGCTATTGTGGAAACAAACGGTAGCCTGAGCGTAATGCTCAAAAATGATAAAACACCGCTTACTTTAAATTCCCTGGAAGAAGAGCCTGAAGAAAAGGGAATTCCGGCGGTTGTTGTGTCTGACGGCAGATATATTTATTCCAACTTTAATTTGTGTGGCACAACAAAGAAAGAAATTGACCGTATTCTTAAAAAAGAAAAGCTGACTGCACCGCAGGTTATGATTATGACACTTGATAAAAAAAGAAACAAAATAATTATACCCAAAAAGTGAAAGCGGGTTATAGAAAATTATCATCTTATGAAAAGCTTTTTTGTTTAAAATCATCATGTTTTCGGCGTGTTTCGGTATTATTAAAGTCTTTAAAAGAAATTATAGACTTTTACGGGACACGCTTTAATATTTCTTAAGTGTTTTACGACAAATACGAGTTGATTTTTGTAATGCTTTGTGATAGAATTAAAGAAGCGTATTATGTCCACTTTGAAAGGAAGATATACAAATGACCGGAAAAAGACTTACCACATCTCTTATTCAGTTGTTACCGCTTATATTGGTTGTTACCTTTATTTTTGGTGCAGTAGGCGGATACATCAACTATTTTGTGCTTGAATCTGAATACACAGCAACCACAACATTCTATGTAATGGCACCTGTTGAAGAAAATGATTCAGACAACAACTCCATAATTACATATTATGAGAAGCTGGCTCTTGACTACAGTGTTATTGCAACGAGCCGTACTGTTACAACCACGGTTGCTAAAAACCTCGGCATGGAAGACGGACTTTCTGACTATGAAATAAACGTTTCAACTGTTGAAGAAACACGTGTTATGAAGCTGAGTGTTACAGGTAAAGACACAGAAATGGTAAAAAGAATTGCAGATGAGATGGTTGAAGTTTTCGCAGATACAGTTAAAAGAACAATCGGCGCAGAAAACGTAAACGTAATTGACTATGCACACGTTATAAGAACAGGCCCAATGAGAATGCAGAACACAATCCTTATTGCTCTTGCAGGTGCAATTCTTGTTGTCGGTCTTATCGTTCTTATAGAATTTACAGATACAACACTCCGCACAGCAGAAGAAGTGGAAACAACCTTTGATTTGC